>DASWMA010000393.1:0-5581 GCA_036399995.1 Longimicrobium sp.
CCCGGCCCCCTTCTCCCGAACTGCAGGAGAAGGGGGTGAACTGCAGCCGGTCGATGCCGGCGCGCGATCAGGCGCGAACGCGGTCGGGCCCCTCGCCCGGGCTCGCTCGACGGGGACCTGCCGTCCGCGGGGCCTTCGACGTCCCGGAACGACGAGGAGAGGCAGATGGCGAAGCTTGCGGAAGCGCTTGGCGCAGCTTCATCTTCCCGCGCCGCAGCGCAGTTCGCCGGCGCATCTCAGGACCCCACCCTCGCCACGCAGCTCCATGAGCGACTATTACACGCCTCCGCCGCCGCCCCCACCTCCGCACGGCTCGGGCGGGCCTCCTCCTCCGCCACCACCGCCTCCCGGCGGCGGCGGGTACCAGGGCGGGCCGTACCAGCAGGGCGGCCACTACCAGGGCGGGCCGCACAGGGGGCCGGAGTATCCCGGCGGGCACTATCCGCCCGGCGGCATGCCTCCCGGCGCCCCGCCGAAGAAGCGCGGGATGCTCCCGTGGATCCTGGGGTGCGGCGGGTGCGGTCTGCTGATCGTGCTTGCGCTCCTCTTCTTCGGAGTCATCGGCTACTTCGCGGAGTCGGCGGAGCGGTCCAGGTCCGTCACCGGCGACAGCACGGTGGTCGTCGACACCTCGGTCGTGGGCACGGACAGCTTCGTGGTGGAGTCCGACGGCAGCTTCGAAGGCCAGGGCACGCCCGCCGACGAGCCCCCCGCGGAGGGCGCGACGGACGACGCGAACACCCCCACCGACGACGCGCCGCCCGCAGACGGCACCGGCGAGGGCGAGGGCGAGATCAAGGAGATCAAGCCGCTGAGGCCGTGAGCGCCGCATCGGTCGACGAGACGTAGATGAAGAGACCCCGTTGCGGAGCACGCGGCGGGGGTCTTCGTTGTCGCATCGAGGCAGGCTGGCGCGGGCGAATGAATTCGCGGCAACAACCACACGAAGCCCGCCTTCGCGGACGACCGGCTCACGCTCGGCCGCAGTGGTGTCGCTCGGGGGCTGCCTTCCGTCGTGTGCTCGATGGAGCCGGGGGAGGGGCTGCCGGACAGAAAGTCGGCCTGTCGCACGTTCGATCCTGCGGCCCGTCGTGCCGCAATCCGGCGCATCCGAAAAACTCCCCGTCGATCACTCCCACCCACCCTGCCGATGGCGATGCGACCGTTGCTCCTCGTGGTCGTCTTCAGCGCCCTCGCGGCGGCGTGCGCGCACGGCAGGGCGGTCGTGCGCATGCCGCACGAGGCCAACCTGGAGTACCGCTACTACGACGTGGCCGGCGGCAGCGTGGGCGAGCTGACGGCCGCCCTGCAGGCCGCCGCGCCCGAGACCACCCCCACCGGCTCCTTCTTCGCGAAAACCACCTGGACCGTCGTGTGGGATGGTGAATGGACGGCCGACAGCACCGCCTGCCGCGTGATCCGCTCGGAAACCAGGCTCGAGTCGCAGATGGCGCTGCCGCGGTGGAAGATCACCGCCGCGTCGGCCGACCTGGCGTCGGACTGGAACGCCTTCGTACGCAACCTGACGCTGCACGAGCATGGGCACGTGGTGAACGCGGTGGCCGCCTCGCGCGAGGTGGATTCGCGGCTCCGCAACCTGGAGCGGGCTTCGTGCGACGGGATGGAGACGGCCGCGCGCGCCACCATCGACAGCGTCGTGGCCGTCTTCCGCGCGCAGGACGAGGCCTATGACCAGCGCACCAAGCACGGCGAGGCCCAGGGCGCCGTCTGGCCGCCGCGGGCCGCGCGCAACATGCGCCAGCCCGGCCGCGGTGACGTGTTCCGCAATCCCCCGCTCAACCTCCCGGGCTCCCAGCCCTGAACCCCGTCGAATTGCCGGGGCTGAAGACACGGAGGACCGGAGACGTGATCATCTCCGGTCCTCCCCTGTGCCTCTGTGCCTTTGTGTGACCCCCGCGGTTTCTAAAGCAGTGTCCCGCTCAGGATCATCTGCGCCGTGGTGAAGTAGAGGATCAGCCCCGTCACGTCCACCAGCGTGGCCACGAACGGCGCCGACGAGTTGGCGGGGTCGAGCCCCACGCGGCTCAGGAACAGCGGCAGCGCCGAGCCGAGCAGCGTGCCCAGCAGCACGATCCCCACCAGGCTGATCGACACGGCGAAGGCCACCCGGATGTAGTGCGGCCCGTACATCTGCCCCACCTGCTGCCACACCACGATCCGCACGAAGCCGATCACCGCCAGGATCAGCCCCAGCGCCAGCCCGGTGAAGAACTCGCGCCGCACCACGCGCCACCAGTCGCGCATCCGCACCTCGCCCAGCGCCATGGCGCGGATGATCAGCGTGCTGGCCTGGCTTCCGCTGTTGCCCCCCGAGCTGATCAGCAGGGGGACGAAGGTGGCCAGCACCACCGCACGGGCGATGTCGTCCTCGAAGTGGGCCATGGCGGTGGCGGTCAGCATCTCGCCGATGAACAGCACCACCAGCCACACGCCGCGCTTGCGGATCATCGACGCCACGCCCACGTCGAAGTAGGGCGCGTCGAGCGCCTGCATCCCGCCGGCCTTCTGGATGTCTTCGGTGGCCTCTTCCTGCACGACGTCCACGATGTCGTCCACCGTCACGATCCCCTTCAGCCGCCCCGCCGCGTCCACCACCGGCACCGCCAGCAGGTCGTTCTCGGCCAGCAGCAGCGACACCGACTCCTGGTCCATGTGCTCGGAGACGGTCACCACGTCGGTCTCCATCACCTCGTGGATCAGCCGGTCGCCCGGGCTGGCGAAGAGCTCGCGGAACGACACCACCCCCTGCAGCCGCTGCTCGGCGTCGAGCACGTAGATGTAGTAGATCGTCTCCAGCCGGCGCCGCGCCTGCCGCCGCAGGTAGGCGATCGCCTCGTCCACCGTCATCTCCGGCCGCACGCGGGCGAAGCGGGGGCTCATCAGCCCGCCCGCCTCGTCCTCTTCGTAGGCCAGCAGCGCGCTCACCTCGCGCCGGGTGATCGGGTCGAGGAAGTCGACCACGTGCACCCGGTCTTCGGGGTCGAGCTCCTGCACCAGGTCGGCGGCGTCGTCGGGCGGCAGGAGGCGCACCCAGCGGCGGCGCGCCGGCTCGGGCAGCTCCATCAGCAGCTCGGCCTGGTCGCGCGTGCTCAGCGACAGGAAGAAGTCGTCGGCGTCGTCGGCGGGGAGGAGCTGGAACCCCTCGGCGCGCTCGTCGCGCGAGAGGATCGGCCACACGTCCTGCAGCTCGTCGGCGCTCAGCGCGTTCTCGGAGGGGGCAGGGCTCATGAGGGCCGGCGGTGTGGGGGCGGGGTCAGATCCAGCCCCTGCGGCGGAAGTAGAAGAACACGGTGAGGCCCACGGTCACCATCAGCCCCAGCGCCGCGGCGTAGCCGTAGCGCCAGGTCAGCTCGGGCATGATGTGGAAGTTCATCCCGTAGATGCCGGCGATCAGCGTGACCGCCATCAGGATGATCGACCACGCCGCCATCAGCCGCATGGTGACGTTCAGCTGGTTGCTGGCGGCCGACAGGTGCGCCTCCATGGCGCCCGACAGCAGGTCGCGCAGCGTGTCGAGCTCTTCCACCACGCGCAGCAGGTGGTCGTGCACGTCCTGGAAGTACAGCATCAGGTCGGCCGACAGGAAGGGGAGGTCGCGGCGCAGCAGCGTGCTCATCACGTCGCGCTGCGGCCCCAGCACCTTGCGGAAGATGGTGAGCTCGCGCCGCACCCCCAGCAGCTGCTCGAGCCCCATGCTCGACTCGTTGGGGCGTTCGAAGGCGGCGGCCTCCATCTCTTCCACGCGGTCGGCGAAGTGGTCGGCCACGGGAAAGTAGTTGTCCACGATCAGGTCCATCACCGCGTGCACCAGCGCGCCCACGGTGCGGAAGGCCGCGGGGTTGGCGCGCCAGCGGGCCAGCACCTCGCTGAACTCGTGCACCCGGTGGTCGTGCACGGTCACGATGTAGCGCCGCCCCAAAAACATGTGCACCTCGTGCAGCGCCATCCGCTCGCGCTGCGGGTTCACCGAGGCGGCGTACATCACCAGGAAGAAGTACCCCGGGTAGCGGTCGAGCTTGGGGCGCTGCCGCCCACGCACGCAGTCTTCCACCGCCAGCGGGTGGAAGCGCAGCCGCTCGCGCAGGAACTCCTCCTCGGGGGGGCCGGGGCTGGCCACGTCGATCCACACCAGCGGGGCCGACGGGTCGTCGGCGCTCTGGGCGGTCTGGCAGCGGTCGAACAGCGCCAGCCCCTCGTCGAGGGGGATGGCGTGGATGCCGGTGGCGGTCTCGGCGTAGGCCACGGTGCGGGCGCGCTCGGGGGCCCCCCCCTCCGTCAGCTCCTCGGGGAAGAGGTCGGCGCGGCGGGCGGCGGCCCTACCGCGCGCGGCGGCGCTCATACCCCGGCACGGTGTCGGTCACCACGGCCGCCACGATCTCGAAGGCGCCCAGCAGCACGTGGGGGATCCACACCTCGTTGTCGAAGCCGAACAGCCAGGGCGACACGGCCAGGAAGACGCCCGAGATCCCGTCGAGCCACAGGTGCACGGGCATCTGCAGGCGCTTGACCAGCCCCAGCTCGTAGTCGGTGAAGGCGCTGTACACCAGCGCGGCCGCGCCGGCGCCCACGAACACCCAGGTCTGCGCGCCGCCGCCCAGCCCCAGGATGAAGGGAAGCGCGATCAGCAGCAGGCCCACCGCGTAGTCCAGCACGCCATGGGTGCGGGTCGGAAGTCGCATACGGGTCTCGCTCCTTCTTGCGTGTCGGACGTCGGCTCGTTGCCCGCGCGGCTTGCAAGGGCCGGTCCGGACGGACATTCGGGAGTGCCAAAAGTACGGAGTACGAGGTACGGGGGTACGGAGGTGCGGGGGTACGGAACGGCTCACCCCGCGATCATCGGCGTGCCGGACGGGGCTACCGCCACGGCTCGATCACGCCCTCCGTCCCGGGCCCCGGGAACGCGTCCGGGTGCAGCCACGCCGCCAGCGCCTCGATCCCCGCCACCACGCGCGGGCCCGAGCGGCTGAACCACGCGCTGTGGCCGATGGCCGCGCTCCCCGCGCCGATCGCGCGCGCGGCGATCGCCTGCAGGCGCGGACGGGCGCGCTCCGCATCCTCCCGCGCCTGCTCCAGGCCGTAGCCGCAGGGCACCAGGAGGAGGCGGTCGGGGTCCAGCGCCTCGACCTCGGCCCACGGGATCTCCACCGAGTGGCCGCCCACGCTCCCGATCAGGCTTTCGCCGCCGGCCAGCTCGATCATCTCCGGGATCCAGTGGCCCGGCGCGAACGGCGGGTCCAGCCACTCCAGCGCCAGCACGCGGGGGCGCGGCCGCCCCGCCACCGCCGCGCGGACGTTGCCGATGCGCTCGCGGAGAGCGGCGGCCGTGCTCTCGCCGACCTCCGGCTCGCCCGCGGCGTCGGCCACCTGCGCCACGGAATCGATGATCTCGCCCAGCGTGTGCGCGTCCAGCGACAGCACGCGCGGAGGCGCGGCGAGCTCGCGGACGGCCTCGTGCACCGAGGGCGTGGGCACGGCGCACACCTCGCACACCGCCTGAGTGAGGACGAGATCGGGCTTGGCGTCGGCCAGGGCGCGCGCGTCGATCTGGTACACGCTGCCG
>DASWMA010000394.1:0-5859 GCA_036399995.1 Longimicrobium sp.
AGGGACAGGCGCGCAGCGCCAGGGAGAGGGCCCCCGCGGCGCATCGACCGAGATTGTTGCTCCGCCCCGCACACCCTCGTATCATCCGTCCGTATACAACCCGCCACATTCCCGGGCCGCGGAACCGCCGCTCCGGGCGTTTCATCAACCGCAGCAACCGGAGGATGCTCCCCATGCGTCTCCGCCGTTCCGCCGCCGCGGTGGCCGTGCTGGCGCTGGCCGCGCCGGGCGCCGCGCGCGCGCAGCAGCCGCAGCCCGCCATCGCCCCCAACGAGAACCTGGTGGTGGAGGGGATCCCGCCGATCCCCGCCACGCTGGCCGCCGAGGTGCGCCGCTACACCGAGAGCCGCGGGGCCACCCTCGCCGACTGGCACCCGGTGCGCCGCGAGATGCTGATCTCCACCCGCTTCGCCAACACCGCGCAGCTGCACCAGGTGCGGATGCCGATGGGGGCGCGCACGCAGGTCACCTTCTTCGACGAGCCGATCGGCGGCGCCAGCTGGGAGCCGCGCACCGGGCGCTACTTCCTGTTCAGCCGCGACGTGGGGGGCAACGAGTTCGCGCAGCTGTACCGCTTCGACGTGGCCAGCGGCGCCGTGCAGCTGCTGACCGACGGCGGCCGCAGCCAGAACGGCGGCGCGCGCTGGAACCGCGCGGGCACCCGCATCGCCTACGGCAGCACCCGCCGCAACGGCGCCCACCGCGACATCTGGATGATGGACCCGGCCAACAAGAGCACCGACCGGATGGTGATGCAGGCGCAGGGCGGCGGCTGGGGCGTGCTGGACTGGAGCCGCGACGACCGCCGGCTGCTGGTGGGCGAGTTCCAGTCGGTGAACCAGAGCAACCTGTGGCTGGTGGACGTGGCCACCGGCCAGAAGACGGCGCTCACCGACCGCGCCGACACCGTGGCCTGGGGCGGCGGCCGCTTCACCGCCGACGGGCGCTCGATCCTGGTGACCACCGACCAGGGCGGCGAGTTCCAGCGCCTGGCGCTGATGGAGCTGGCCACGAAGCGGGTGACCCCGCTCACCACCGGGATCAACTGGGACGTGGAAGACTTCGAGCTTTCGCCCGACGGGTCGACGGTGGCCTTCGTGACCAACGAGGCGGGGGTGTCGAAGCTGTACCTGCTGTCGATGGCCACGCGGCGGGTGCGCCCGGTGGCCGGCGTGCCGCAGGGGGTGCTGGGCGGGGTGGTGTGGCACAACAACTCGCGCGACCTGGGCTTCTCGGCCTCATCGGCGCGTTCCACGTCGGACGTGTACTCGGTGAACACGGCCACGGGCGCGGTCACGCGGTGGACCGAGAGCGAGCTGGGCGGGCTGGTGGCCGGCGAGCTGGTGGAGCCCACGCTGGTGCGCTGGCCCAGCTTCGACGGGCGCGAGATCACCGGCTTCTACTACCGCCCGCCGGCGCGCTTCACCGGCCGCCGCCCGGTGATCATCAACATCCACGGCGGCCCCGAGGGGCAGAGCCGGCCGGGGTTCATGGGGCGCAACAACTACTTCCTGAACGAGCTGGGCGTGGCGATCATCTACCCCAACGTCCGCGGGTCTACGGGCTACGGGAAGACCTTCGTGAAGCTGGACAACGGGCTGAAGCGGCTCGACAGCGTGAAGGACATCGCCGCGCTGCTCGACTGGATCGCGCGGCAGCCGGAGCTGGACGCCGGCCGGGTGATGGTGACCGGGGGGAGCTACGGCGGCTACATGACGCTGGCGGTGGCCACGATGTACAACGACCGCATCTGCTGCGCGCTGGACGTGGTGGGGATCAGCAACTTCAACACCTTCCTCAAGAACACCGAATCGTACCGCCGCGACCTGCGCCGCGCCGAGTACGGCGACGAGCGCGACCCGCAGATGTCGGCGTTCTTCGAGCGCACGGCGCCGCTGAACAACGCGGGGAGCATCACCCGGCCGCTGTTCGTGGTGCAGGGCGGCAACGACCCGCGCGTGCCCCGCACCGAGGCCGAGCAGATGGTGGCGCGGGTGAAGCAGAACGGCAGCCCCGTGTGGTACCTGATGGCGCGCGACGAGGGCCACGGCTTCCGCAAGAAGGCGAACGTCGACTACCAGTTCTACGCCACGGTGATGTTCGTGCGGCAGTACCTGCTGGGCCAGCAGCCGGCCGGCAACCGGTCCGCGTCGGCGTCGAACTGAGCGAGCAGCGCGGCAGGTGACGGGCGATGCCCCGGCGCCTTCCCCGCGCCGGGGCATCGTCGTTCGGGCGGACGGAGGAACTGCGGAGCTCGGGCGTGTTCCGCGCCGGGGCGCGGAACCGGGCTGCGCGCGCCGCAGGGCACGATACCGCCGTGCCCGACGGCGCCGGGCTCACGCAGCTGGCGGCGACCGCCCGCTTCGGGGCTGACGGAGTGCGGCTGGAGGCTCGGAATGCGCGGAGTGATCGAAATTTTGAAACTGGACACCCACTGCCCTCGCGGACCGGCCGGGGAGCGCTCCCCCTGATCCACGCAGTTGACGATCCCGGCATCCGCCGCCAACGCAGCCGGCGCGCGCCGGATCCGGCGTGGTCGGCACCGCGACACGCGACCGCCCGAAACGCATCGTCCTCGGATCATGAAGAAAGAGCCGCCCCCTGCGCAGGGGGACGGCTCTTTCGTTTTCACCCGACCGTCAGGTCGCCTCACCGTCCGGCCACCCGCAGCAGCCGCGTGCGCTTGCGCAGCGTGCGCAGCACGGCGTAGCCCACCACGGCCGCGCCGAACAGCGACAGCCAGAGCGGGTGCGCCTCCACGCGCTGGAGGAAGACCAGGTCCTGCGCGGTGCGGATCACCAGGAACGACGCGGCCAGCCCCAGGAAGCCGGGGTACTCGGCGGCGAGCACGGTGCGCAGCGCGAACCGCAGGTCGGGCCGCACCCACAGCGACAGGTCGGGAAAGAACGCAGGCGTGGCCGCCGACCACTCGCGGAACGCGTCGCCGTGCTCGCGGCTCAGGAACTCTTCCTCGGCGTACATGATCCGCTCGTAGTACACCCAGAAGAACGCGGCGGCCAGGATCGCCGCCGTCCACATGCGCGGGTACAGCGCCACGCCGGCCCACATCAGCGCGTTCCCCACGTACAGCGGGTGGCGCACGATGGAGTAGAGGCCGGTGGTGTTCAGCGTAGCCGCCACCTGCGTGCCGCGGTTGCGCCCCGAGGTGCCGCGCGGCCGCGTGCCGATGGTGAGGGCGCGCACCAGCAGGCCGGTCATCGACAGCCCCAGGCAGAACGCGTCCCACCAGGCGGGCGGGGGCGAGCGGGCCGGGTCGGGCGCCCAGGGGAGGAGCGCCAGCACCAGCGCCAGCGGAACCAGCGGAAGCCAGCTGCGGTGGCGGAACAGCCACTCCCCCTGCCGCGCGAGCTCGTCTCTCAGCGCCATCTCGTCCGGTGGTTGCGGAAATCGTCGTAAACAATTGAGTACCCACCGCCACGGCCCCAAGGTCCCGCACCCTCGCTGGCGGCCCGCCGCAGGAGGATAGACACCAGCCCATGTCACCCCCCTGCGCCCGGGCGGCCGCCCTCACGCGGGCGCCCCGCCGGATCGTGGGCCGGGAGGCGCGCTCGACCGCGGATCGGGGAGGAGGTCGCGCTGCACGCGCTGCAGCAGCACGGCCAGCTCCTGCGCCTCGGCCGGCGACCACTGGCCGAACACCTCGGCCAGGTGCGCCCGCCGCGCCGCCACGATCCGCTCCAGCGCCGCGCACCCCGCCGGCGTCACCGTCCAGCGGCCAGTGTCGGCACCAGACGCGGGGTCGACCATCCCCGCCGAGCGGAGCTCCTCGGCGCCGCGACGCAGCGCGTCGGCGGTGAAGGGCGACTGGCGGGAGAGATCGGCCACGGTGCACTCCGGCCGCTCGTCGAGCCGCACGAGGAGCCACGCGGCGGCCGGGCTCAGCCCCACACCGGCGCGGGCGACGATCCGCTCGATGTGCCGCTGCCTCAGGTCGCGGTCCATCACCGCGCTCAGCCCGCGCACCAGCTGGTCGTAGGGCTCCGGCGCCACCTGGATCGCCATCGCGCCCCCCATCTCCTGCCCCAGGTCCTCGCTGGCGGCCGCCACGGTCTCGCGCAGCGGCCGCTCCGGCAGCAGCCAGCAGAGCGCGAACCCCACCACCGCCGTCACGGTGGCCACCAGGAAGATCGACCCGATCGACGCCGTGAACGCCTGCGCATACACCGCGCGCACCGCGGGCGGGAGCTGCGCCATCCCCTGCAGGCTCAGCCCCGAGCCCCCCTCCGCGCCGCCCGCACCCGCGGGAAGCCGGCGCCCCAGCTCGGCGCCCAGCCGGGCGGCGAAGATCGCGCCGAGCACCGCGGTGCCCACCGAGCCGCCCACCGAACGGAAGAGCGTGTTCCCGGAGGTGGCCACCCCCAGGTCGCGGTAGTCCACCGCGTTCTGCACCGCGATCACCAGCACCTGCATCACCAGCCCCAGGCCCAGCCCCAGCAGCAGCATCATCCCCAGCAGCGCGCCCAGGCTGGTGGCGGTGGAGATCCCCGACAGCAGCAGCAGCCCCGCCGCCATCACCGCCGTGCCCACGATGGGGAAGATCTTGTAACGCCCGGTGCGGCTGATCAGCTGCCCCGAGGCGATGGACGAGATCAGCATCCCCGCCATCATCGGCACCATCTGCAGCCCCGACCCGGTGGGGGTGGACCCCTTCACCACCTGCAGGAAGAGCGGGAGGTAGGTGATGGAGCCGAACAGGGCGAAGCCCACCACCAGCCCCACCGCCGAGGTCACCGCGAAGGCGCGGTTGCGGAACAGGTGCAGCGGGAGCACCGGCTCGGCGGCGCGCCGCTCCACCAGCAGGAAGGCGCCCAGCGACACCACGCCCAGCGCCGCCAGCCCCAGCACCAGCGGCGACGTCCAGCCGTACATCGTGCCGCCCAGGTCGGTCACCAGGACGATGGCGCTGAGCGCCAGCGCCAGGAGCGCGGCACCCGCATAGTCGATGCGGTGGCGCGTGCGCTCGGCGCGGCTGGGGAGCGTGGCCGCGATCACCGCCAGCGCCACGACGCCCAGCGGCAGGTTGATGTAGAAGATCCAGCGCCACGACCAGTGCGTGGTGAAGTAGCCGCCGATCAGCGGCCCGGCCACGCTCGAGATGCCGAACACCGCGCCGAAGATCCCCTGGTAGCGCCCCCGTTCGCGCGGGGGGATGATGTCGCCCACCACGGCCATGGTGGTCACCATCAGCCCGCCGCCGCCCAGCCCCTGGATGGCGCGGAACGCGATCAGCTCGGTCATGCTGCGGCTGAGCCCGCACAGCACCGAGCCCACCAGGAAGAGCACCACCGCGCCCTGCAGCACCCCTTTGCGCCCGTACAGGTCGCCCAGCTTGCCGTAGAGCGGCGTCACCACCGTCTGCGCCAGCAGGTACGACGTGACCACCCACGACAGCCGCTCGAGCCCGCCCAGCTCGCCCACGATGGTGGGGAGCGCGGTGGCCACGATGGTCTGGTCGAGCGCCGCCAGGAGCATCGCCAGCAGCAGCCCGCTGAACACCACCAGGATCTGGCGGCGCGTGAGCCGCGTTTCCTGCGCTTCCGAGACCGACAACGTCATCGACTCCATTCCCGTGCGATCATACTGCCCGGCCGTTCCGACGAGCCTCGTGAGATGGAGAGCCCCGGCCAGCCGACGCCGCCCTGGGCTCCCGCCCGGCGTACGGCACAACGCTCGCCACCGCCGTAGCGATCGTCGCTGAAACATTCATCCATCCCACCGCAACGTGCGCGAGAACCCCACCCGCTGGCGGGCGATGAACACCATCATCCGCCACTGGATCCTCGACTTCCCCACCTGACGGTGCGTAGACGTAGCATGCGGGTGGCCCCGGCGAGATAT
>DASWMA010000395.1:0-2429 GCA_036399995.1 Longimicrobium sp.
CGACGGGGCGCCCAACGCCGCCGGGGTGCCACTCAGCACGCTGCAGGGCAACATCCACTACCACCTGGGGCTCGCCTACTACCTGCGCGGCGAGTTCCTCCGCGCCACGCAGGCGTTCGGCACCGCGCTGTCGCTGGCGCGGAACGACGAGAGCCGCGTGGCCGCCAGCGACTGGCTGTACATGTCGCTGCGCCGCGCGGGCCGCCACGCCGAGGCGCAGGCGGTGCTGGAGCCGATCCGCCCCGGGCTGCAGCTGCGCGAGAACGAGGCGTACTACCGGCGGCTGCTGATGTACAAGGGGGTGGTGCCGCCCGACTCGCTGCTCGACACCAGCGGCCGCGGCAGCGACGCGGCCACGCTGGCCTACGGCGTGGGGAACTGGCACCTGTACAACGGCCGCACCGCCGAGGCCCAGCAGATCTTCCTGCGCATCACCCAGGGCGAGAACTGGGCACCCTTCGGCTACATCGCCGCCGAGGCCGACCTGCGCCGCCTGATGCGCGGCCAGCGCAGCCGCCGCTGACCTCTATGACCTGAACTGCTGGACTCACACGAAGGCACAGGGATCGATATCCCTGTGCCTTCGTGCTCTTGTGTGATACGGAATCCTTCCGGTCAGCTGTTGCCGGACCATCGTCCTGGTTCCGGCACCGAAGGATCTCACGCAGAGCAGCAGAGCAGCAGAGAACCGCCCAATCTCCTCTGCTTCTCTGCTGCTCTGCGTGAGCCATGTCCTTTCGGATCTTCGTCCCCGAACGAGGCTCTGCAACGCGGTAGGACGCGGCGTGTGGATACGACAAAACCGCGGACGAGGCACCGTGCCTCATCCGCGGTTTCGTCGTCATCCCTGGATGATCAGGGCGTGGCGGGGCGGACGCGGTACATGCGGCCGTCCAGCAGCACCGTCACCTGCTCGCCCAGCGCGAAGTAGCGGGCCAGCGCCGGCACCCGCGCCAGCAGCGCGTAATACTCCTCGCTGCCGAAGGTGACCACCGTCTCGGGAACGCGCGTATCGGCGCGGATCTCCGCGTCGGTCCACACGCCCTCGCGCATGTAGAAGGTCCGCTCGCCCACGCGCTGCACCGTGGCGGTGTTGCCGGCGGCGCCCGTGCTGGCCCCGTCCACGGTCACCGCGTCCTGCATCGTGCGCGAGACGCGGCTCTGCGCCACTGCTTCGGCCCCGGTCACCACGATCGGCGGCGGCGGCGGAGGCGGTGCGGACGGAGGGGGCGGAGACCCGGCCTGCGCGGGACGCGAGTTCGAGCCGCGGATGCGGACGCCCACGGCGCGCCCCTGCAGCGCGTTCCCCTGGTCGCGCTCGCCGGGCTCCAGCGCCAGGAAGCTGGTGTACGGCGTGACGATCCCGTAGCGGGTGCCCAGCTCGGTCACCTCCTCGCGCAGCTCCTTCGACTCGCCGTTGCTGCGGATCTGCTCCATCAGCCACCCCACCCGGCGCGTGGCCCACAGCCGCGGCAGCCAGTCGTTCTTCTCGGCGCGCAGCGGAAAGCGCTGGCCCGGGTAGGTGAACGTCTGCACCGGCGACGCCGTCCCGCTCAGCCGGATCGCCACGTTGGCGAGGTCCGTCGAGTTGCGGTAGCGGCCGACCACGGCGAGCTGCGTTCCCCGGAACAGGTCCGGCAGCGCGCGGGGGTAGGTGAGGTCCGTCCGCACGGCGCCCATGTCCACCCGCACGTTGGCCAGCACGGGGTGGTTCACCTTGTCGAAGAAGAGCGACACCTTCTGCTCCAGGTCCTCCCGCGGGTCCACGTAGTCGGCGGTGCCGCCGTTCTCGGCGGCCACCCGGTCGAGCAGGCGGGTGTTCACGTCGTAGCCCACGCCGAAGCTGAACAGCCGCACCCCGTCGCGCCGGACGCGGCGGGTGTTCTCCAGGATCTTCGCCACCGCGGTGTCGCCCACCGTGGGGAGCCCGTCGGTGATGAACACCAGCATGCGCGGGCGGGCGCCGTCGCGCGGGAACTGGCCCATCGCCTCCACCAGCGCGTCGTTGATGTTGGTGCCGCCGGTGGGGCGCAAGCCCCCCACCCAGTCGGCCCCGCGCCGGCGGCCGGCCTCGTCGGCGGCGATCAGGCCGCTCTCGAAGAGCCGCGTGTCGCCGCTGAAGGCGATCACGTTGAAGCGGTCGTTGGCGCCCAGGCCCCGGATCCCGTACTGCAGCGCCCGGCGCGCCTTGTCGATCTTCCCCTCTTCCTGCATCGAGCCCGACACGTCGAGCACGAACACCACGTCCTTGGCCGCGTACTCGCGGCGCGTCGCCTCATTGGGCGGCGAGATCAGCAGCAGGTAGTAGCCGTCCTTCCCCGGCTCGCGGTAGGTGAACAGCGACATCCCCACTTCCGCTTCGGACAGCGAGTAGAAGAGCTGGAAGTCGCGCCGTTCCGAGCGCGGCCCCTGCTCGAAGCTCACCCGCG
>DASWMA010000396.1:0-4713 GCA_036399995.1 Longimicrobium sp.
GAGAAGGGGAGTCAGGGGGAGACCGGCGATGAAGTTCTCCCCCTGACTCCCCTCTACTCCGATGCTCTGCGTTCATGCAGTTCAAGGTGCTGCGCCGGCAGGAATCCTCCGGCTCGCACTTTCGCACTTTCGCACTCGTTCACGCCGCGACCACCTTCAACACCCTCCCGCTCGTCGTCGTCACGTACACCTCTCGCGCCGCATCCTCGCCGAAGCTGCTCACGTTGCCGATGTCGCCCACCTCCCACTGGCGCGCGTCGGCCACGGCCGAGCCGGTCCAGCGGAAGCTGCGCAGCCACCCCTGGCAGTAGTCGGAGTAGAGGTAGTGGCCGCGCAGCGCGGGGACGGCGCTGCCGCGGTACACGAAGCCGCCGGTGATGGAGCAGCCGTCGGCGTGCGAGTACTGGTGCACGGGGAGGGTGAGCCCCTGCTGCACGCACCCGCCGCCGCCGAAGCACTGCGTCCCCTCCATCAGGTTCCACCCCAGGTTCTGCCCGCCCGTGCCCGCCGGCAGCACGTTCACCTCTTCCCACTGGTTCTGCCCCACGTCGGCCACGTACAGCAGCCCGGCCTCGCGGTCGAAGGCGAAGCGCCAGGGGTTGCGCACGCCGGTGATCCAGATCTCGCCGCGCTTTCCCGTCTGCCCCGCGAACGGGTTGTCGGCGGGGATGGCGTAGGGCTGCGCGGCGTCCACGTCCAGGCGCAGGATCTTCCCCAGCAGGGTGGCGGGGTTCTGCCCGTTCTCCTGCGGATCGCCGCCTCCGCCGCCGTCGCCCAGCGCCACGTACAGCTTGCCGTCGGGGCCGAACATCAGCAGGCCGCCGTTGTGGTTGGCGTACGGCTGCGCCACCGCCAGCACCAGCTGCGCGCTGGCGGGGTCCGCTGTGTTCGCGCCGGGCGCGGCGCGGTAGCGCTCCACCCGCGTGTCGCCGCGCAGGTCCGTGTAGTAGACGTAGAAGAAGCCGTTGCCGGCGTAGGCGGGGTGGAAGGCGACGGACAAAAGGCCGCGCTCGCCGCCGCTGGTGACCTTCGCCGTGACGTCCAGGAAGGGCGTGGGGAGGACGGCCCCGTTCTGCACGATGCGGATCTTCCCCGTCTGCTCCACCACGAACAGCCGCGCGTCGCCGGGGGGCGAGGTGACGTAGAGCGGGTGGTCGAAGCCGCGGGCCACCTCGGCCAGCCGGATCCCGCTGGCGGCCGGCGGGGGCGCACCACCCGCGGTGGAGCCGTTGCACGCGGCGGCCAGCAGCAGGACGGCGATGCGCTTCATGGCGTCTCCTCGCGGGGTTCGTCGGCGTGCTCGTGCTCGTCGTCGCCGAGCAGCCCCTCCAGCACGTGGCGGGCGTCGTCTTCGCGGTGCCAGGGCACCATCACGCGCGCGCCGTACATCGACCACCCCTGGTAGCCGGCGCCGAACAGCCCCAGGTGCGCGCCGGTCACGCGGGCGGGGATCCCCGCCTCCTGCAGCGTGGCGCAGGCGAAGTCGGCCTCGAGCACGGCTCCGTACTCGGCCACCACCACCCAGGGCTCGGTTCGTTCGGGCATTGCGCGTGGGCTGAAGCGTGACGGCTGCGGTGCATGAGGGAGTGAGGAATGGTAACCGCAACGGCGCGCGGAGACCAATCCCCCGCTCTCCTCCAGCGCTGAAGAAGTCTCACGCAGAGCAGCAGAGCAGCAGAGGCGTCGTTGTTCTCTGCTGCTCTGCTGCTCTGCGTGAGCCAAGTCGTTTCGATCTTCAGGCCGGCACGAGCTCGGCCGCGCGCTCCGGAACCAGGTGCGCGATGGAGTTGGCGTAGTAGGCCAGCACGCGCAGCTCGTGCGGGTTGGCGCGGAAGATCCCGTCTTCCTCGTGCACCAGGTGGCGCGCGGTCAGCATCCGCAGCCCCACCGTCACGGCATAGTCCAGGTCGCGCCGGGGAACGTAGACGTGCGCGCCGGCCGCCTCCAGCTCGCCCAGCAGGTCGTGCACACGGCCCTTGATGGCCAGCTCGTCGAGCGCGGCGGCGGGGTCGCGCGCGAACACGCTGGCCACCAGCGGCACGGGAACCACGGGGATCACGCTCCCCACCGCGCCCATCAGCGCGCCGCCCAGCGCCTCCACCGCGGCGAAGCGCTCGTCCTTGCCCATGCGGCGAAAGTCCAGCCCGTGCCGGGCGCAGTACGCGCGCATCGACACCGGCGTGCCGAAGTTGACGCACGCGTAGCCGAAGCGGTGCCAGCGGCTGCGCGCCATCAGCCACAGGTTGCGCCCGGCGAAACGCAGCGTGGTGGCCAGCGCCGCCAGCGGCTTCGGCTTGGGGCGCACGGGCTCCAGGTCCAGCAGCAGGGTGCGGTCTTCCAGCGTGCGGTCGTAGTTGATCCCCACGGGGATGAACACCAGGTCGCGCTCGCCGTGCGGGTCGTAGCCGCGGAGGATGTAGTCGAGCAGCCCCAGCTTGGGGCGGCGCAGGCGGCCATCGCGGCTCAAGCCGCCCTCGGGGTACACGGCCTGGGTCACGCCGGCGGCGGTGGCCATCGCCACGTAGCGCTCCAGCACGCGGCGGTACAGGTCGTTGCCGCTGTTGCGGCGCACGAAGTAGGCGCCCATCGAGCGGATCAGCGCCTGCAGCGGCCACACCCGCGCCCACTCGCCCACCGCGTAGCTGAGCGCGGCGCGGGTGCTGGAGAGGTAGCCCACCAGCACGTAGTCCATGTTGCTGCGGTGGTTCATCACGAACACCACCGTGCTCCCCTTCGCGATCGCCGCCAGCCCCGCCTCGTCGCTGTAGCCCAGGCGCACGCGGTACAGGAGCCGCGCCACCCGCCGCGCCAGCCAGATCCCCAGGCGAAAGTACAGGTAGGCGTTGAAGGCGGGGACGATCTCGCGGGCGTAGCGCCCCACGCGGTCGATGGCCACCTCGCGCGGGGTGTTGTTCTCGCGCGCCCACGCCTCGGCGGCCTCCAGCACGCGCGGGTCGTACACCAGGCGGTCGATCAGCACCTGGCGGCGGGTGAGGTTGAAGTGCGGGATCTCGATGGGGAGCCGCGTGTTGATCTCCTCGATCACGCGGTTGGTGCGCGTGCGGACGAACCAGCGCAGGCTGGGCACCATCAGCCGGTCGAGCGCCGCCCAGGCGGCGAGCAGGGCCATCACCACGAACAGCCAGAGCGGAACGCTGATGCTGGAGCCCATCGGGCGGCCATCCTCGCGAGGTGATGTGAAGAGACTGCGAAACCGCGGGGTCCGGGCGTGTTCGGCGCCGGGGCGCCGAACCGGGCTGCGCGCGCGGTAGGCAACGATACCGCCGTTGCCAACCGCGCCGGGCCACCGCCGCGCCAGCCGTCCAGCCGATCCCTCGGCATCCGCCCACGCGCGGCGCCGTCCCGGCCCTCCGGGCGCGCATCCCTCACGCAGATGCAGAGGGGACAGGGTACAGGGGACAGGGGACAGGGGACAGCCAGTCGATCCTGGTGCACGATAAACACTCGGCGGCCCGGAGCAAGGAGTTCGCGTCGCGGGATGGTGCGGATGCGACGAGCCAACGCGAAGGAGGGGCGGACGCGAACGCGCCCGCCCCTCCTCCATTCACCTGCCTCCCCGCGGCTTACTGGCTCTCCTCCGCCATGATCTTCGGGTCGCAGCAGGCAGCCATGCGCGTGATCAGGGTCGGCAACGCGATCATGGGAGAGGCCTGCGGCAGGGGATCCACGTCGAACGACTCCACGCGGAGGGCGGTGGTATCGAGGCGAAGCGTACGCATTGCTCTATGCTCCAGGAACTGGGTTCGGTTGGATTGCACCGGGCGCCTGCGCTCCCGATGCGCCGCCGGCCATCCGCGAAGTGGTTCGCCGGCGCCCGTCCCCGAGGCACGCTGCGTTCCCGGCGGCGCAGGAAACCGGGCTTCGACGCAAGCGTTTATTCCGCAACAAGTTGTGCGAATCACCCCCTGCGAGGACGGTGGTCGGGGCCGGGGCGGAGGTGTCTCTCCGTGGGGCTCGCGTGCCACGCCGCGGATGATGAAGCCCGACGAAATGATCCCGATGTGGCGCGCCCGTCCGGAATGCGGCGCAGGATCTTCCGGGCGGGTCGATCGGCTGTGGGGGAATCCGACTTGGCACGGTGCTCGGCGATGTACGCGCCGCGGCCGTATCGGGCGCGATCTGCATCCTCCCCACGAGTCAGCGGCCGATTTCCCACACCGAAGTACCCGAAGAGACGATTAGAATGTGCATCGGCCCGGTTGCCGTATCAGCTTTCGTAGCAGCGACTTGGCGGATTAGCGCGGTGGCCGCGGGGGCCGAAGGGTTTGACTGAGGTTGAGGGGCGGCGTAGAATGCCCCCGCTCAAGCAGCACATACTGTTCGCCCGTATCGGCGCGCCGCGGCCACGGCTCCTTGCATGGGAGCCGTGCCACCCGGACCTGTTTCCAGCGCCGACGCGGTCCAATCCACCCCGAGCTGAACGCGCCTTGACTCACCACCGCGGAAACGCACTGCGTGTGCTTGCCTGTGCCGGGATGCTGGTCTTCCCCGCCGCGCTGCACGCACAGGACGCCCGGCGGGCCGAGAGCCCCAGGCCGTCCGTCACCGCCGCCGGCACGCAGAACCAGGCCCAGGTCCGTCGCGACTCGGCGGTCACCATGGCCCGCCGGCTGCTGGGCCGCCGCTACCGCTACGGCGGCACCACCCCCAGCGGGTTCGACTGCAGCGGCTTCACCAAGTACCTGATGCGCG
>DASWMA010000397.1:0-1792 GCA_036399995.1 Longimicrobium sp.
CCAGCTGCGTGGTGCCGCGCAGCCGGCCCACGATGGCGTCGCGGTCCTCACCCGTCATCTTCCCCTTCTCCACCGCCTTCCCCAGCTGCTTGCCGATGCCGCCGATCCCGCGCTGGCACAGCTCGTCGCTCACCTCGCGGACGATGGTCTCGTAGCCGGCGGCCGCGCTCACCTGCGCGATCCCGCTCCCCATCAGCCCGCACCCCAGCACTCCCACGCGCTTGATCTCGGCCATCGTATCCTCTAACCCCAGGTGTGTTCGGTTGATGTACCCACGTCCCTCCAGCCCCACCGTCCGCGGCGCGGCGGATCAGCGGTCCGCCCCCGCTACCCGCGCCAGGCGGAAGCACCGCTCGCCTGCCGCGCACATCACGAGGCTGTCGCGGGTGACGCGCACGCCGTAGTCCGCCGGCTCGGCGGCCAGGCTGCGGATGCGCAGCGAATCGTTCTCCAGCCACTCGTAGCGGGCCACCGACGCGGTGCTGTCGCCCTGCTGCGTGACCACCTGCCCGTCGGGGTAGAAGAGCATCCGCCCCGCCCCGCTCCTCCACTCGCCCAGCACGCCCTTCCGCGGATCCAGCCGGCACCCGGCCAGCAGCAGCGCCGCCCAGAGCAGCCCGACCGTCCACCGTCCGCCGGCGATGCTCACCGGCCGCATCGCGCGCCGCGGAAGAGGCCGCCGTCGTGCCCCATGCTCCACGCCGGGCGGCGCTCGCCGGTGGGGAGCATCGCCACGCAGACGCGGCTCCCCGCGTCGGTGACCACGGGCCGGTACGCGCCGAAGTCGGCCTCTTCCCACCCCACCCGCCGCAGCTCGTCCACGCTGGTGGCGAAGCGGCCGTTGCGGGCCTGGTAGACCATCTGCAGGGTGCGCAGGTCGCTCAGGCCTCTGAGCACCCGCCGCTCCTCGTCGCCCCGCGCGCCGAACTCTCGCACGTCCACCGGCCGCGCGGTGGCGCAGGCGGCGAGCATCGCCAGGAGGCCGGCGGCGAGCGGACGGGTCACAGCCCCAGCCTCTTCTGCCACTCCTGCTTCTGCTGGGGGAGGCGCAGCTCGCCGTGCTCCAGCCGGTCGAGGAAACCCTCGAGCTTGTTGTGCGTCTGCCGGGCGATCAGCCGGTAGGCGCCGCGCGAGCCCAGCACCCCGGCCGCCAGCACCCCCACGCCGGCGACCGCAAGGAGCGGGGGCGCGGTGCTGGCCAGGATCACCGCCGCCACCGTGCCGCCGCCCCCCAGCCCGCCCAGCCACCCGCCCACCGCGGTGCCGGTGCGGATGGTGGAGAGGTCGACCGAGAGGGTGACCACCGACGAGTCTTCGTCGGCCAGCGCCACGCCCACGTCGATGGTCTCCAGGTCCAGCGGGGCCACGCGGCTCCCCATCTTGCCGAAGGTGCGGCCCAGCGCCGCCCCCATCCCCCGCGCGCGGACGTAGCGCGTGCGGTCGGGAAAGCGGCGCTCCACCACCATGAACTCCACCTCCAGCAGGTACTTCTCCAGGAAGATCCCCAGCTCCACCGCGGGGCGGCGGATGGTCCGCGCCGCGCGGGCGGTGCCGGGCCCCATCACCGATGCCACCAGCCCGGTCTCCTCGGGCGGGCGGCCGCGCACCTCGGCGATGGCGCGGCGCACCAGGTGCGGCTCGATCCCCAGGTCCTGCCCGATGCGCACCACCTCGCCGTCGGCGAGCCCGTCGGTCATCTCCGTCTCGCGCGCGGTCTGCAGCTCCACGGCGCGCTTGATCACGGCCTCCAGCTCGTTGCTGGAGAGCCGGCGCGCCGGAAGGCCGGAGCCGC
>DASWMA010000398.1:0-8799 GCA_036399995.1 Longimicrobium sp.
CGAGCACGCGCGCCACGTCTTCGTGCAGGTAGCAGCGCTCGACCTGGTCGAGGGTGTTGTAGAGGTACTTCTGGAAGAGGCTGTGGCTGAAGCGGTAGTGCGAGAGCCGCTGGCTGGCCAGCCGCCCCACCCCCTGCGCGGCCACCAGGCGGTGCTGCCGCTCGAGCTCGCCGCTCAGCTGGCGGATCACCCCGCGCTCGTCGGCCTCCTTCACCCGCGCCACCACCTGCGCGGTGAAGCTCTGCCCTTCCACGCTGGCGATGGTGAGGGTGTGGCGCAGCTCCTTCTCGAGCCGCCCGATGCGCTCGCCGATCACCCCGTCCACCCGCGCGGGGAGGCTCTCCCAGTCCACCGCCGGCCCGATCACCCACGCGCCGCCGGGGTCGCGCACCAGCACCCCGCGCTCCTGGAGGCTGCGCAGCAGCTCCACCGTGAACAGCGGGTGCCCCTCGGTGTGGCGGTACAGCGCGTCGCGGAAGGCGGGGTCCAGCCGGTTGGGCTCGGCATCGAGAAGCGCGTCGACGAAGGCGCGGCCCTCCGCCTCGTCGGCCTCGCCCAGGTCGATCACGATGTCGCCGAAGTAGCGCTTCATCTCGTTCAGCGCCGGCTCCAGCGGGTGGCGCTCGCCGCCGCGGCCCAGCGCCACGTCGTTGGGGCGGAAGGTGCCGATGATCAGCACGCGGCTCTTCTCCACCCGCCGCGCGAGGTGGAAGAGGAGCCCCACCGAGGCCTCGTCCACCCAGTGCAGGTCGTCGATCACCAGCACCAGCGGCGCCTTCGCGGCCATCTGCCGGATCACGTTGGTGTACTGCTCGTAGATCTGGCCCTGGTCGAGCCGCCCGCGCTGCCCGCCGGCGGGCTGCTCGCCCTTCTGCTTCACCAGCTCTTCCACGCGCCTGGCCAGCCGCGAGCCGCGGGCGAGCCGCGCCCCCACGCGGGTGAGCAGCTGGCCGCCGGGCACGAAGATCCCGATCAGGTCGCCGCCGTAGTCCACCAGCGCGTCGCCGGCCACCTCCAGGCACCCCTTCAGCCGGCTGGCGTTCTCCTCGGTGATCACCCCCTCGACCAGGCTCCCTTCCACGTCGCCGGTCAGCAGCGCCATCACCTCGCGAAAGGGGAGGTACGGGTCCGCCATCCCCGTCTGCGCGTTGGTGTCGCCGAAGGCCACCAGCAGGTCGTGGTGCGCCTCCTGCGCCCTGCGGGTGAACTCGCCCACCAGCGTGCTCTTCCCGGCACCCGCCTCGCCGGCCACGAAGCACACCTGCCCGCGCCCCTCGAGCGCCTGGGCCAGCAGCGATTCCAGGCGCGCCAGCTCCGCCTGGCGGGCGACGAACACCGCGTTGCCGATCATCGGGCAGATCCCACGAGCAAAGGTCCCGCGAAGGCCGAAGGAAACGAAGGAGGGAGTGCGGAAGCCGGGGACGCGGTTGAACGGCCGTTCCCGGGAGCGAATATGCGGGGCGCGAACGGAGGGGACAAGCGGAGGGCGCCCGGGCGCGGCCGGGGGGCCACCCCCGGCCGTTCCGCTACTGCGGCCGGCGGATGGTCACACGTTTGACGAACGCGTCGCCGCGGCCGGCGCGCCGGAGATCCGGGAGCGCTTCCTCGGCCTCTGCGCGCGTGGGGTACGGGCCCGCAACCACCGCCACGAAGCCGTCGCGCAACTCCGGGTACACCTCGGGGTTCCCGAGGCCCACGTCATAACCCTTGCTGCGGGTGTTGTCGCGCGACGCCGGTGCCTCATGGGCACGTTCTGTAGGAAACGAGGCGAGGATCACCACGTAGACCCGGTCGCCCGCGGCGAACTCGCTGCCCCCTGTGATGCGGCGGAACTCCTCGGGCGCCAGGTCGGCGCCGCCGGGGGGCGTGATGCGCGGCACCGGCAGCTCGGTGTTTGGCTCGCCCGCGCGGATGGCGCCGGCGCGCTCCATCGGCCGGAACAGCACCAGCGCCATTACCACCAGCAGCGCCACCAGCGCCAGCGCCCACCCCGCGGGGCGGATGCGGATGCGCCGGCGCGGCTTCGGTGCGGCGGGGTCGGCGGTGGTGGAGCCGTCCGCCTGGGCGGGCGCGGGCGCGGCTCCCGGCGCCGGGGGCGCAACGGGGGGCGGCCCCCTCATCGCCAGCTCCACCGACGAGCGAAGCGGCGACGCGGCCGCCAGGTGCGGACCCGCGATCATCGTGCGGTCGTCGTCGGCGAACGCCGCCGCCGGAGGCACGTGCGCCGAACCGGCGCGCTGCGGGCCGGGCGCCATGCCGGGGACGATCGATGCATACCCCGTCGCGTGCGCGGGATCGGCCGGCGGCGCGGCGGTCCACTCGTCCAGCGCGTCGAGGAAGGCGTCGGCGTCCTGGAAGCGGCCGGCGGGGTCGAGGCGCATGGCCCGGCGCAGCACGGCGGCCAGGCGCAGGGGCACGTCGCCGCGCCCGGCCAGCATCCGCTTGATCCGGCGGGCGGCCTCTTTGTCGTCCCCGGTGGAGTTGAGGCCCTCGGGGTACGCGCCGGCCAGCATCTCCAGCCCGGTGAGCGCCAGTGAGTAGACGTCGCTGGCGGGCGAGATGTCGCCGCCGGCGAGCTGCTCTGGCGAGGCGTAGCGCGGCGTGTGCGGCACCCCGAACTGGGTCAGCCGCTGCGCCGTCTCGCCGTCGGCCGCGCGCACCTGGGCGATGCCGAAGTCCAGCACCTTCACCTCCCACCCGCCCGGCTCGGCCACCAGGTAGATATTGGCGGGCTTCACGTCGCGGTGCACCAGACCGGCGCGGTGGCCGGCGGCCAGCCCCATCCCCGCCTCGCGCATGATCTCCACCGCCTCGTCCACCGGCAGCGGGCCGCCGGCGCGGCGCATCCGCGCGGAGAGGTCTTCCCCCGCCAGCATCTCCATGATCAGGAAGTCGATGCCCAGGTCGGGGTCGGTGCCGTAGTCGTGCACCGTGACCACGTTGGGGTGGCGCAGGCGCGCGGCGGCCCTGGCCTCGCGGTGGAAGCGTTCGCGCAGCCGCCCCGCCTCGTCCTCGTCGGGCGCCACGGCGGTGATCACCTTCACCGCCACCAGCCGCTCCAGCTTCAGGTCGAACGCACGGCACACCGAGCCCATGCCGCCCGTGGCGATCACGGAGTCGACGCGGTAGCGGTCGCACAGGCGGCGGCCGAGCAGAAGGGCGAGGATGCCGGACAACTTCGTAAGTGCGAAGGTGCGAGGGACGAAAGTGTTAGCGTGCGAACGTGATACGTACGATCGGCGGCGGGAGTTGCGAAACGCGTGAAGCTTCTCCCCCCGGACGCGTCGCCGCAAGGGACGAGCCGGGCGTCACCCCGAGCGCTGCCGGACGCCCCCGGATCTCATCTCATACCTACCGCCTCCGATATCGTGCGGGGATCACATCAAAAGGGCGTTTCACACGGAGTCAACGGAGTCAGCGGAGTGAACGGAAAACCCGGAGCAGTCTCCGTTCACTCCGCTAACTCCGCTGACTCCGCGTGAAATTTCCAGCGATCTCCGATCCCGGGCCGACCTCTGCGACGTGGACTCAGACCATCACCGAGCGCGTGGAGAAGAGCGGCTCGGCGAGCACGGCATCGGGTGATGGTTGCCGCGGCGTGTGGCACGCGGCCTGGCGAGTCTCACCAGCTCGCGCGCAGCCGCGGCATCGCGCCCTCTCCGGACGGCCCAGGCCGTCCACCTCTCCCGTACCGGGAGAGGTTGTGGACGCGGCTCCCCGGCTGCACTGAAGCATCGAGGCGAGCGGAGGCCGCAGGGTGCGCGGTCGCCGCGCAGCCACCCTCTCCCGGTACGGGAGAGGGGAGCGCTCTCAGGCGCGGGGAGAGGGCGCGGCGCCGCCGGAGCGCGCTGTCGCTTGCCCCGCGCGCGGAGCGGAGCTAAATCATGGCATCCTCTCTCCGCACGCCGCGGCGCCCCATCACCTTCCGGGCACCCGCGGCGCGGACTTCCCGTCCCTGCCCACCCCGCAAACGGATGCCGTCATCCGTCCCGATCTCCGTCACCGTCAACGGCAGCTCGTACGACCGCGAGGTCGAGGCGCGGCTGCTGCTGAGCGACTTCCTCCGCGGCGAGCTGGGGCTCACCGGCACGCACGTGGGGTGCGAGCACGGCGTCTGCGGCGCCTGCACGGTGCTGATGGACGGCCAGGCGGTGCGCAGCTGCCTCGTCTTCGCCGTGCAGGCCGACGGCGCCGAGCTGCAGACCGTGGAGAGCCTGGCCGCGTCGGAAGACCAGCTCCACCCGCTGCAGACCGCCTTCCGCGACGCGCACGGGCTGCAGTGCGGCTTCTGCACCCCCGGAATCCTGATGACGATGGTGCCCTTCCTGGAGCAGAACCCCCATCCCACCGAAGACGAGGTGCGCCTGGCCATCAGCGGCAACCTGTGCCGCTGCACCGGCTACGCCAACATCGTCCGCGCGGTGATGCTGGCGGCCGAGCGCGCGCGCGGCGGCCCGGGCGACGCGCAGTCGATCGAGCCGCGCGGCGTTCCCCACTCCCAGGAGGCACATTGAGCGGCCGCTACGTGGGCCAGTCGGTCAGCCGCAACGAAGACGCGCGGCTGCTGACGGGGCACGCGCTGTTCGTGGACGACGTGCGGCTCGACGGGATGCTGCACGTGGCCTTCGTCCGCAGCGACCACGCGCACGCCATCCTCAACTCGGTGGACGTGAGCGCCGCGCTGGAGCGGCCCGGCGTCGTCGCGGTCTACACCGCGGCCGACCTGGGTGACTACTGGCGCCCGGGCCCGCTCCTCGTCCCCCCGCCACCGATCGAGGGGATCGTCTTCAACCAGGCCACGCAGGTCCCGCTCGCGAAGGACCGCCTCCGCCACGCCGGCGAGCCGATCGCCATGGTGGTGGCCGAGAGCCGCTACATCGCCGAAGACGCGCTCGCCGACATCTTCGTGGACGCCGAGCCGCTCGACGCGGTGGCCGACCTGGAAGCCGCGCTGGGCCCCGACGCGCCGATCATCCACCCCCAGCTGGGGACGAACCTGGCCGCGCACGTGGTGCAGCGGCACGGCGACTACGAGGCGGCGAAGCAGGGCGCCGCCGTGGTCGTGTCGCGCCGCTTCCACTACGACCGCGGCGCCAGCGCGCCGATTGAGAACCGCGCCGTGGCCGCGCGGTGGGACGCGCAGGCGCAGGAAATGACGATCTGGGACACCACGCAGGCGCCGATCCCCATCCGCAACGGGCTGGCCTCCATGCTGGGGCTGATGCAGAGCCAGGTGCGCGTGGTGGCGCCGTTCGTGGGCGGCGGCTTCGGGCCCAAGATCATGATGTTCTACCCCGAGGAAGTGCTGGTCCCCTGGGTGGCGATGAAGCTGGGGCGGCCGGTGAAGTGGACCGAGGACCGCCAGGAGAACTTCTACGCCACCACCCAGGAGCGCGGCCAGGTGCACGACGCCGAGATGGCGGTGGACGCCGACGGCCGCATCCTGGGCGTGCGCGACAGTTTCTTCCACGACACCGGCGCGTACGATCCCTACGGGCTGACGGTGCCGATCAACAGCCAGTGCACGCTGCTGGGGCCGTACGACGTGCCCAACTACGAGGCCGAGTTCCGCGCCGTCTTCACCAACCGCATCACCGTGACCCCGGTGCGCGGCGCGGGGCGGCAGCACGGCGTGTTCGTGATGGAGCGCCTGCTGGACCTGGCCGCCCGCGAGCTGGGGTTGAGCGCCGCCGAGATCCGCCGCCGCAACTACATCGTGCAGGACGACTTCCCCCACGACCACAAGATCCTCTTCCAGGACTTCCAGCCCCTCGTCTACGACAGCGGCAACTACCGCCCGGCGCTGGAGAGCGCGCTGGAGCTGATCGGCTGGGACGCGTTCCCGGCCGAGAAGGCGGCCGCGGCGGCCGAGGGGCGGCGGCTTGGGATCGGCGTGGTGAGCTACGTCGAAGGGACAGGGATCGGGCCGTACGAGGGCGCCCGCGTGACCGTGGAGCCCAACGGCCGAGTCCGCGTGGCCACGGGGCTGGGGACGCAGGGGCAGGGGCACTACACCGCGTTCGCGCAGATCGTGGCCGAGGCGCTGGACGTGGACGTCGCCAGCGTGAACGTGGTGACGGGCGACACGCGCGAGTTCAACTGGGGAACGGGGACCTTCGCCAGCCGCGGCGCCGTGGTCGCCGGGAGCGCCTGCCACGCCGCCGCGATGAAGGTGCGCGAGAAGGTGATCGAAGTCTCCGCGCGCGTGCTGAACGTGAACGAGGGGGAGATCGAGCTCTCCAACGGCACCGCCCGCGTCCGCTCGGCGCCCGAGCGCTCCATCACCCTGGGCGACCTGGCGATGCGCGCCAACCCGCTGCGCGGCGCCGTGGCCCCGGGCACCGAGCCGGGGCTGGAGTGCACCGCCTACTTCGGCCCCGACCGGGGCTCGACGGCGAGCGGTGTGCACGCCGTGGTGGTGGAGGTGGATGCCGAGACGGCGATGGCGAAGTTCCTCCGCTACGTGGTGGTGCACGACTGCGGCAAGCTGATCAACCCCATGCTCGTCGAAGGCCAGGTGCAGGGCGGCGTGGCGCAGGGGATCGGCAACGCCTGGTTCGAGAAGCTGGTGTACGACGACAACGGCCAGCTGATGAACGCCTCGTTCGCCGACTACCTCCTCCCCACCAGCATGGACGTGCCCGACGTGATCATGGCGCACCGCGAGACGCCCGCGCCCATGAACACGCTGGGGCTGAAGGGGGTGGGCGAGGCGGGGTGCATCCCCACCGGCGCCGTGTTCGCGCAGGCGCTGGAAGACGCGCTCAGCGACTACGACTTCGAGGTGACGGAGATCCCCCTGTCGCCCAACCAGCTCTTCGAGCTGCTGCGCAAGGCACCGCGCCGCGCCGCCAACCCGAACCCCGGCACCGAGGCACACGCATGATCGTGGACGGCGAGTTCACCTTCCGCGCCCCGCGCCGCAGCGTGTGGGTGCTGCTGCAGGACCCCGACGTGCTGGTGAAGGCGATGCCCGGCGCCCAGCGGCTGGTGACCACCGGCGACGGCACCTACGAGGGCACCGTGCGGATCGGGGTGGGCCCGGTGACGGCGGCGCAGTGGACGCTGAGCGTGGCGCTGCACGACCGCGAAGAGCCGCGGCGCTACATGATGAAGGTGGACACCAAGGGCCCGCTGGGCTTCACGCGCGGCAGCGCCAGCGTGGAGCTGGCCGAAGAGGGCGAAAGCACCACCATGCGCTACCACGCCGACCTGCAGATCGGCGGGAAGGTGGCCGGGATCGGGCAGCGGCTGCTGGACCAGGTGGCCAAGCAGCTCACCCGCCGCGGCCTCGAGGCGCTGAGCCGCGAGATGGAGCTGCGCCTGAACCTGAGCGTGGGCGACGCGTCGGCCTCGTTCGCCGTGGGCACCGCGCCCGTGGTGGACGGCGAGGTGGTGGACGACGCGGACGATGATGACTCCGTGGACGACGCCGCCGCCGCGAACCCCGAATCCGGCGACGCGCCGGAACCCGCAACCGCGTCATCGGACGATGGCGACGCGGCGGCGGCCGCATCCGCGTCGACCGGCACCACGGCGCACCCCGTGGAGCCGCTGGCCGAGGCGGCCTCGCCCGACGCGCCGCTGCCGCCGGGGCTGGCCGGCGACCCCGCGCCGGTGGACGACCTGGACTCCCGGCTGCCGCCAGGAACGACGCTCCGATGATGCCGACGATGCTTCCGACGGGCGTTCGCGTGGCCTCGGCCGCGACCCACCCGGTGCCGTGCACCACACCCGCGGGCGCGCCGAGGCCCGTAGTCCGCGAAGGCGGACTTCGTGTGGTTGTTGCCGCGAATTCATTCGCCCGGCGTGCCTCGGCCGCGCGGAAACCCGGAGAGCGGAACCCCGGAGATCCGGCCGCTCCCCCGCCCTTCGGCACCCGGAGCGCGCGATGAAGCCCGGGCCCTTCGACTATCACCGCGCGGAGAGCGTGGAGCACGCGCTGGAGCTTCTCCAGCAGCACGGGTGGGACGCCAAGCTCCTGGCCGGCGGGCAGAGCCTGGTGCCGGCGATGAACTTCCGGCTCTCGATGCCCGCCGTGCTGATCGACCTGAACCGCATCGCCGGGCTGAACCACCTGCGCGTGGACGGCGGCGTGCTGCGCATCGGCGCGATGGCGCGGCAGCACGCGGCCGAGCGCAGCGCCGAGGTGGCCGCCGCCGCGCCGCTGATCGCCGAGGCGCTGCCGCACGTGGCGCATCCGCAGATCCGCAACCGCGGCACCATGGGCGGCTCCATCGCCCACGCCGACCCCGCCGCCGAGCTCCCCGCGGTGATGCTGGCCCTGGGCGCGCGCTTCCGCGTGCTCGGCCCCGGCGGCGAGCGGACCATCGCGGCCGACGACTTCTTCACCGGGCTGTTCGCCACCGCGCTGGAGCCCGACGAGATGCTGGGCGAGATCGAGGTGCCCGTGGCAGGGCCCGGATCCGGCCATGCATTCATCGAGATCAGCCGGCGGCACGGCGACTTCGCGCTGGCCGGGCTGGCCGCGCAGGTACAGCTCGACGGCAGCGGCCGGTGCTCGGGCGCGCGGATCGCGCTCTTGGGCGTGGGCGAGGGCCCGGCCCTGGCGATCGGCGCCGGAGCCGCGCTGCAGGGTGCCGACCCCACGTCCGACGCGATCCGCGCCGCCGCCGACGCCGCGCGCGACGAGGTGGACCCGCCGATGGACATCCATGCCAGTGCCGACTATCGCCGCCACCTGGTGGGCGTGCTGGTGAGCCGCGCGCTCCCGCTGGCGTTCGAGCGTGCGCGGATGAACGCGGGGAGAGTCGCGATCTCGAGCCCGTCGAGCGACTG
>DASWMA010000399.1:0-7613 GCA_036399995.1 Longimicrobium sp.
TCTTCGTCAACACGCTGGTGCTGCGCACCGACCTGTCGGGCGACCCCAGCGTGGGCGAGCTGCTGGCGCGGGTGCGCGAGGCCACGCTGGGCGCGTACGAGCACCAGGACGTGCCGTTCGAGCGGCTGGTGGAGGAGCTGCGGCCGGAGCGGTCCTTGAGCCACACCCCGCTCTTCCAGGTGATGTTCGCGCTGCAGAACACCGGCGGCGCGCCGGCGGGGCTGGGCGGGCTGCGGACCGAGGGGATGGCGGCGGGGCTCGAGGTGGCCAAGTTCGACCTGTCGCTGACGCTGGGGGAGCACGCGGGCGGGATCGGCGGGGTCCTGGGCTACGGCACGGAGCTGTTCGAGCGGAGCACGATCGAGCGGATGCTGGGGCACCTGACGCGGGTGCTGGAGCAGATCGCGGGGAACGCGGAGCTGCGCCTGTCGCAGGTGTCGCTGGCGGACGCCGACGAGCGCCGGCAGGTGCTGGAAGCGTGGAACGGCACGGCGCGCGACTACGCCGCCACCCCCGTCCACGCGCTCTTCGCCGGCCACGCGCGCCGCGCGCCCGACGCCGCCGCCCTGCTGTACGGCGAACAGTCGGTGAGCTACGCCGCGCTGGACCGGCGTGCGGAGGCCCTCGCCCGGCGCCTGCGGGCGCTGGGAGTGGGTCCGGAAGTGCGCGTGGGGGTGTGCATGGACCGCACGCCCGAGCTGCTGACGGCGGTGCTGGGGATCTGGAAGGCGGGAGGCGCCTACGTTCCCCTGGATCCCGGCTACCCGGCCGAGCGGCTGGGGTGGATCGTGGCCGACGCGGCGCTCCCGGTGGTGGTCACCGCGGGGAGCGCGGGCGACGCGCTGCCGGCGCACGCCGCCGTCATGCTCCGCGTGGAGGACGTCGCGTCCCATGAGGCCGCGGACCCGGTGGACGTCCCCGTGTCCACTTCGACGCTGGCGTACGTGATCCATACCTCCGGCTCCACCGGCCGTCCCAAGGGGGTGCTGGTGCAGCACGGCTCGCTGGCCAACCTGCTGGCGGCCACGCGCGAGGCGTTCGGCGTGGGCGCGGGCGACGTGATGCCGGCGCTGGCCAGCCACGCCTTCGACATCTGGCTCTTCGAGGCCCTCCTTCCCCTGTCCTCGGGCGCCGCGGTGCGCCTGGCGGGCCGCGAGCGGGTGCTGGACGTGCCCGCCCTGCTGGACGAGGCGTGCGACGCCACCCTCCTGCACGCCGTCCCCGCGCTGATGCGCGAGATCGCGCGGGTCGAGCACGAGCGCCCCCGCCTGCGGCGGCTGCGGCGCGCCTTCGTGGGCGGCGACCGCGTCCCCGCCGACCTCCCGGCCCAGATGCGCATCGCCTTCCCCGGGGCGGAGACGCACATCCTCTACGGCCCCACCGAGGGGACCATCCTGGCCTCCACCCATCCCGTCTCCGCGGATGGCGTGGTGGAGGGGCATCCCATCGGCACCCCGCTGGGCAACGTGCGCCTGTACGTCTGCGACGCGGCCGGCACCCCGCAGCCGGTGGGCGTCGCGGGCGAGCTGCTGATCGGCGGCGCGGGGGTGGCCCGCGGCTACCTGGGGCGCCCGGCGCTGACCGCGGACCGCTTCGTTCCCGACCCGTTCTCGGCCGATCCCGGCGCGCGGCTGTACCGCACCGGCGACCGGGTGCGGTGGCGGGCGGACGGGAGGCTGGAGTTCGGGGGACGGGTGGACCAGCAGGTGAAGATCCGGGGCTTCCGCATCGAGCCCGGCGAGGTGGAGGCCGTGCTGAACGAGCACCCCGCGGTGCGCGACTGCGTGGTGGTGGCGCGCGAGGACGTGCCCGGAGAGCCGCGGCTGGTGGCCTACCTGGCGGCGGAGGAAGGCGACCTGGCGGCGGTGCGCGAGGCGCTGAAGGCGAAGGTGCCGGAGCACATGGTGCCCTCCGCGTTCGTGGTGCTGGACCGTCTGCCGCTGACCCCCAACGGCAAGCTGAACCGCAGGGCGCTTCCGGCGCCGGAGCCCGCGGCCGGCGTGATCCGCCTCCCGCCGCGCAACGAGGTCGAGGCCCGGGTGGCCGGGGTCTGGGCCGAGGTCCTGGGCCGCACCGAGATCGGCGTGCACGAGAACTTCTTCGACCTGGGCGGGAGCTCGCTCCTGCTGTACCGCGTCTACAGCCAGCTGCGGGAGCTGCGCGCCGACCTGCGGGTGGTGGACCTGTTCCGCTACACCACCATCGAGGCGCTCGCCGTCTACCTGGGGACGCAGGCGCCGCGCGACGCCGGGCACCTAGCGCAAAGCCGCTCGCGCGCCGAGGAGCGCCGGGCGTCGCGCCAGCGGGTGGTCCGGGGCGACTGAGCAGGTGCTCGAAAGCCCTGTCGACTTCAAGTCCTGAGTCGAGTCCCAAGTGCTGAACTGCACGGAAGATATCGACTCGAAAACTCAGGACTTGGACTCAGGAGTCAGGAGTCAGGACTCAGGACTCGGGACTGGGGACTGGGGACTGGGGACTGGGGACTGGGGACTGGGGACTGGGGACTCAGGACTGCCTACGCAGGCCGCGATTTCGGCACGAACTTCGAAACCGAGCAAGGAGCCGTGGGATGCAGGTGGAAGATCGGGACGCTGAGATCGCGGTCGTCGGGATGAGCTGCCGCCTGCCGGGGGCGCGCACCCCGGCGGAGTACTGGAGCAACCTCTGCCGGGGGGTGGAGTCGATCTCCTTCTTCTCGGAGGAGGAGCTGCTGGCCGCCGGGACCCCCCCGGAGCTCGTCCGCGACCCGTCGTTCGTCCGGGCGTACGGGGCCATGCCCGACGCGTTCGCCTTCGACGCGCCGTTCTTCGGCGTGAACCCGGCGGAGGCGCTGGTGATGGACCCGCAGCAGCGCGTGTTCCTGGAGAGCGCCTGGAGCGCGCTGGAAGACGCGGGGTGCGACCCGGCCCGGTACCCGGGGGCGATCGGCGTGTACGCCGGCTCCGGCGGGACTGCCTACCAGTGGCGGGTGATGTCGAACCCCGAGGTGGTCTCGGCGGTGGGCGGCGAGCTGGTGGGCTTCGCCAACGGGAAGGACTTCCTCACCACCCGGGTGTCGTACAAGCTGGGGCTGCGCGGGCCCAGCGTGGTGGTGCAGACGGCGTGCTCCACCTCGCTGGTCGCCATCCACATGGCCTGCCAGAGCCTGCTGAGCCGCGAGTGCGACGTGGCGCTGGCGGGCGGTGTGACCATCTCTCCCGACCAGGAGCGCGGCTACCGCCACCAGGAGGGCGGCATCGTCTCGCCCGACGGCCACTGCCGCGCCGTCGACGCGCGCGCCGGCGGCACGGTCAGCGGCTCCGGCGTGGGGGTGGTGGTGCTCAAGCGCATGGTGGACGCCCTGCGCGACGGCGACACCATCCACGCGGTGGTCAAGGGATCGGCCATCAACAACGACGGCCAGGACAAGATCGGCTTCACCGCGCCCAGCGTGACGGGGCAGGCCCAGGCGATCACCGAGGCGCTCGGGGTGGCGGGGGTGGATCCGTCCACGATCTCGTACGTGGAGGCGCACGGCACGGGCACGGCCCTCGGTGACCCCATCGAGATCGCGGCGCTCACCGAGGTCTTCCGCGCCGAGACCGACCGCAAGGGCTTCTGCGCCCTGGGCGCCGCCAAGACCAACATCGGCCACGTGGACTCCGCGGCCGGGGTGGCGGGCTTCATCAAGACGGTGCTCGCCCTGAAGCACCGCGTCCTGCCGCCCACGCTGCACTTCGAGCGCCCGAACCCCGAGACGGGGCTGGAGGACTCGCCCTTCTACGTGAACACCGAGCTGCGGCCGTGGGAGCGCAACGGAACCCCGCGCCGCGCGGGCGTGAGCTCGTTCGGGATGGGCGGCACCAACGCGCACGTGGTGCTGGAAGAGGCGCCCGAGCCTCCCGCGCCGCCCCCCTGCCACGCGGCGCAGCTCCTGGTTCTCAGCGCCCGCACCGAGGACGCGCTGGAACGGATGCGCGGCAACCTGGCCGAGCACCTGGCGGCGCATCCCGGCCTTTCCCTGGCGGACGTCGCCCACACCCTCCAGGAGGGGCGGGCGGTGCACCCGCACCGCTGGGCCGCGGTGGCCCGCGACCACGAGGAGGCCCGCGCGGCCCTGTCGGGAACGCCGGCGCGGCAGCCCTCCGCCCGGCGCGCCGGGGGCACGGCGCAGGTGGCGTTCCTCTTTCCCGGCCAGGGAACCCAGTACGCCGGGATGGCGCGCGAGCTGTACGCAACCGAGCCCGTGTTCCGCGAGCAGATCGATCGCTGCGCGGCGGTGCTCGCCGAGCGGGGGATGGACCTGCGCGCGGCGCTCTTTCCGCCCGTGGGCGGCGAAGCGGCCGCCGACGCGCTGCTGGGGCAGACCGCCCACACCCAGCCCGCCCTGTTCGCGGTGGAGTACGCGCTGGCGAAGCTGTGGATGTCGTGGGGGGTGCAGCCGTCCGCCATGCTGGGCCACAGCATCGGGGAGTACGTCGCCGCGGCCCTGGCGGGCGTCTTCTCGCCCGAGGCCGCGCTGCGGCTGGTGGAGGCGCGCGGGAGGCTGATGCAGGGGCTGGAGCCCGGATCGATGCTGGCCGTTCCCCTGCCCGAGGCGGAGGTGCGCCCGCTGCTGGGCGAGCGGCTGTCGCTGGCCGCCGTGAACAGCGCCGCGCACTGCGTGGTCTCGGGGACTGCGGCCGACACCGAGGCGCTGGAGGCGCGGCTGGCGGAGGGCGGCGTGGCGGCCCGGCGGCTCCACACCTCGCACGCGTTCCACTCGGCCGCCATGGACCCGGTCCTCGACGCGTTCGCCGACGAGGTGCGCCGGGCGCGCCCGGCCGCCCCCGCCACCCCCTTCATCTCCAACGTCACGGGCGACTGGATCACCCCCGGGCAGGCCGTGGACCCGGCGTACTGGGTGCGCCACCTGCGCGAGACGGTCCGCTTCGCCGACGGCGCGGTGCGGCTGCTGGAAGAGCCCGGCCGCGTGCTGCTGGAGGTGGGGCCGGGCGAGACGCTCGGCACCTTCGTGCGCCGCTGCCCCGGCGGAGCCGGGCGCGTGGTGGTGAAGAGCCTTCCCCGCGCAGGAGAGCCCGGGGCGAGCGACCTGACGGTGCTCGAGGCCGCGGGCGCCCTGTGGACCGCGGGGGTGGAGCTCGACTGGGCGGCGACCCGCCGGAACCAGCCGCGGCGCCGCGTCCCGCTCCCCACCTATCCCTTCGAGCGGACCGTGTACCACGTGGGGCCGCCCCGCGCGGCCACCCCGGCTCCCGCCGCCGCGCCCGCTCCGGAGCGGCCGGCGACGTCCGCATCCGATCACCCGGCCGGCCCTTTCCGAGCGGAGCCCATGCCCTTGTCCCCCAGTACCGAGCCTGTAGCCGCCTCGTGCACCTCGCCGACCGCCGCGGCCGTCACGGAGCTCTTCGCGCGCCTGCTTGGCCGGGACCCGGCCGATCTCCACCCCGAAAGCAGCTTCCTGGAGCTGGGGGCGGATTCGCTCCTGCTGATGCAGGCCAGCCGCACGCTCGAAACCCGCTTCGGGGTGAAGGTGCCCTTTCGCCAGCTGCTCGAGGGACTCTCCACCGTTGGCGTCCTCTCCGCGCACCTGGAGCGCGAAGCGCCCCTGCCGGTGGAGCCCGACCCCGCCCCTGCCGCCGCGCCGGTCGTGTCGGTCGCGCCGGTCGTGACGGCCGCGGCTTCCGCCGGCAACGGGACGCCGGCCGCGGCCGGATCGGCGGTGCAGGAGATCGTCGCCCAGCAGCTGGCGATGCTGCAGACGCACGCCGCCATCATGCAGACGCAGCTGGAGCTGCTGCGCGGCGGCGCGGCGCCGGCGGAGCCGAACGGCGCCCGCCCTGTGAGCGATGCCGCGTCCGCGCCGGCGCCGGTCGCGCCGGTGCCGGCCGTGACGGCGGTGGTCCCGGCGCCGGGCGAGCCGGCGGCGGGGGCGGCGTCGCACGGCCCGCACCGCCCCGTCAGCCAGACCCTGGGCGAAGGGGGCGGCTACACCGGGCGGCAGGCCCGGCACTTCGACGAGCTGGTGCGCCGCTACACCGCGCGCACCCGCGGCTCCAAGGCGTACGCCGCCGAGAACCGCCCCGTGCTGGCCGACAACCGTGCCTCGCTCAACTTCCGCATGGCGCGCAAGGAGCTGCTGTACCCCATCGTGGGCGAGCGCTCGCAGGGGTCGCGGCTGTGGGACGTGGATGGCAACGAGTACATCGACTTCACCATCGGCTTCGGCGTCCACTTCTTCGGGCACCGTCCGCCGTTCGTGGTCGACGCGGTGGAGGAGCAGCTCCGGCGCGGGTTCCACCTGGGGCCGCAGTCCGACCTGGCGGGCCCGGCGGCGCGGCTGTTCAGCGAGCTGACCGGGGTGGAGCGGGTGACGTTCTGCAACACCGGGTCGGAGGCGATCATGACCGCCGTCCGCATGGCGCGCACGGTCACGGGCCGCGACCGCATCGTGATGTTCGAGGGCTCGTACCACGGCTGCTTCGACGGGATCCTGGCGCGCGGCGCCGGGGCCAATCGCGAGCCCGGTTCGCGCCCGGTGGCGCCGGGAACGCCGCAGGGGATGGTCGGCGACGTGGTGGTGCTGCAGTACGGGAGCCCCGAGGCGCTGGAGTACGTGCGGGCCAACGCCGCCGTGCTGGCCGCCGTGCTGGTGGAGCCCGTGCAGAACCGGAACCCCGAGTTCCACCCCCGAGAGTTCCTGCGGGAGCTGCGGGCGCTCACCGCGGCCAGCGGCACGGTGCTGGTCTTCGACGAGATGATCACCGGCCTGCGGCTGCAGCGGAAGGGAGCGCAGGGGTTCTACGGGATCGAGGCCGACCTGGCCACCTACGGCAAGGTGATCGGCGGCGGCTTTCCGCTGGGGGTGGTGGCCGGCCGCGCCGCGGTGATGGACGCCATCGACGGAGGGACGTGGAGCTACGGGGACGGCAGCTATCCCGCCGCCAACCAGACGTTCTTCGCCGGCACCTTCTGCAAGCACCCGGTCACCATGGCCGCGGCGTGCGCGGTGCTGCGCCACCTGGCCGAGCGCGGCGACGCGCTCTACGACGAGCTGAACGCCCGCACGGCGCGGCTGGTCGCGGCGCTGCGCGAGGTGGTCGCGCGGGAGGAGGTGCCGATGCGCATCCTGAGCTGCGCCTCGCTCTTCCACTTCCGCTCGGACGGGACCAACCCGTTCGTGGACCTCCTCTTCTACCACATGCTGGAGCGGGGGATCTACATCTGGGAGGGGCGCGCCTGCTTCCTTTCCACCGCGCACACCGACGACGACTGCGACCGGCTGGTCCGCGCCTTCCGCGAGAGCGTCCAGGAGCTGCGCGAGGGCGGCTTCCTTCCGGAGAAGACGGGCGGCGGCGCTCCGCCCGCGGGGCCCGGCGGGGGCGTGGCGCTTCCGGCGGACCTCAAGCTCTTCCCCGCGCCGGAGGACCGTCCCGCCGTCCCCGCGTCCTTTCCGCTGACGCCCGCGCAGAAGCAGATCTGGGTGCACACCCAGCTGGGCGACGACGCGTCGCGCGCCTACAACGAGCAGATCACCCTGGTCCTGCGTGAGCCGCTGGACGAGGCCGCCCTGCGCGCCGCGGTGGACGACCTGGCGCGGCACCACGAGGCGCTGCGCACCGTCTTCGACCCGT
>DASWMA010000400.1:0-9827 GCA_036399995.1 Longimicrobium sp.
CCCCCGCCAGCGTCTCCAGCTCCAGGTCGCGCTCGGGCATCTTGTCGGCCTGCCGCCCGTCGCGCTCCCAGCCGTCCCACTTCGTGCGATAGGCCGCGGCGCGGATCCACGCCTGCCGGTCGGCCGCGATCTCGCCCATGCGGGTGCTGGGGCCGCCGCGGTTGCCGTACACGCGCTTGGGGTTCTCGCCGCACGCCATCTTCAGCCCGTACGGCGCGTCGGGAAACTTCATCCCCTGCGCGGTGCGGCTGGGCACGTTCTTGAGCACCACGCTGCGCCCGCCGAACAGGTTGGCGCTGCCGGGGAGGATCTGCATGGTGGTGACGCCGCCCTCGAGCGCCCGGGTGAAGCCCGGGTCCTGCGGCCACACCGAGTGCTCGGCCCACACCTCGGCGGTGTTGGGCGCGGTGGCCTCGTTGCCGTCGCTGTGCGCCTGCACGCCGGGCGCCGGGTACACCCCCAGGTGCGAGTGGGTGTCGATCACCCCCGGCGTCACCCAGCGGCCGGTGGCGTCCACCACCGTCACCCCGGCGGGCGCGTCCACGGTGGCGCCCACGGCGGCGATCTTCCCGTCCACCAGCAGCACCTGCCCGTTGCGGATCTCCTGGCCGGTGGCGGTCAGCACGGTGCCGCCGCGGATCAGCGTGGCCGTGGACGCGAACGGGCGGTAGGTGCTGGGGAAGGGGTTGGCGGCCGGGCGGGGCGCGGGTGCGGCCTGCTGCCCCGCCGGCCGTGCGGCCGGGCGTGGCTGGGCCTGCGCGCACGCCGCCGCTGCCGCGAGCACGAGCGCAAACGGCGCACGGTTCATCGGGGTCGGCTCCTGCTGCGTGTGGGGGCGGATCACCGACGCGTGCGCGGTGGAGCGCTGACGGCTTCCGTGCATCGGGTGACCGGAGGACTCGCCATTGTACGCCCCGTCCTCCGGATGCGGCAAGTAGACGGGAATACTGTATTCGGGGGGATGTCGCTGGTGGATTCCGGTGAGTCCCTGATCGGCAGGGGCGGATGAATCCGCTGCAACGACCACACGAAGTCCGCCTTCGCGGACTACCGGCTCTGGCGAGGACGCGGCTTCGGTGCACCGAGCCGGCGCCGCAAACGACGGGGCCACACGGAGCAGCGGAAACGGCAACGGAGGAACAGCGGAGGAAGCACACGCAGTTCTCCGTTTCCTCCGTTGCTCCGTGTGACCCGTCAGCAGTCCCTGTCCCGCTTCTGAACTCCTTGGATGGCATGGAGATACAGCCGCTGACGCAGGCCGGAAGGTCAACGGGTGGACAGTTGTGTCCCCCTGCCGGACAAGGGCGCGTCACCTCGTTGGGACGAAAGGACTCAGGACATTCTGCTACATTCTGCTGCAAACATCTGGAAACACTGAAGAATGCCTATGTGTTTGCCGGATGGTGACTTGGCACCGGCCTTGCTCGTCAACAGGCCGAGAGATGGTTGCAGATCGCCGATCAAGGAGTAACAGATGATGAAGCTGACCTTCCCCGTTGCCCTGCTGGTTGCCGCCGCGCTGACGGCGCAGCCGGCGATGGCGCAGAAGGGCGGCCGTGGCAACGGGAATGGCAACGGCAAGCACCAGAGCGGCGAGGTCCGTGGCAACCGCGACCACGATCGCGACAAGGACCGTGACCGTGACCGTGACCGGGATCGCGATCGCGACCGCGACGACGACCGGTGGGACGACCGCGACGACCGCCGCGACGACCGCACCTGGCGCAGCAGCAACAGCACCCGCCTGCAGCGGCGCGTGCCGCCGGGGTGGTGCATCGGCCGGGGCAACCCGCACAACACCGTCGCCAACTGCGGCCCGGGCAACAGCCGCTACGACCGCCGGTACGACCCGCGCTACAACCGCAGCGGCACGACCACCGACCGCTACGGCAACCGCACCTACGACCGCAGCGGCACGTACAGCGGCCGCGCGGGCTACGACGCCTGGAAGCGCGACCACGACCTGCGCTGCCGCGAGCTTTCGCGCCAGCGGCCGCTGGACCTGCGCTGGCAGCTGCAGGTGCGCAACCAGTGCGCGGCCGAGACCGCCGAGGCCCGCCGCCGCTACGGCGTCTGACGCCCACGCCGACGGACTGGCTGAAACGCAGCGAAGCCCCTCTCCCGAGGTTCGGGGGAGGGGCTTCGTTGTTCGGAGGCAAACTTCTCCGGGCGAATGAATTCGCGGCAACAACTACACGAAGTCCGCCTTCGCGGACTACAAGGTTCGGAGATGCCGCGGTGATGGTGCGCGAAGCCAGCGCCCCTGGAACGCCTCACTCCGTCAGCCCTCCGTCACACCCGCCGTTCTGCACGAGGTCGGCCTCCGCGCACCGGCGCTTTGGCGGCTCCGGACCCGGTAGTCCGCGAAGGCGGACTTCGTGTGGTCGTTGCCGCGGTTTCAACCGCCCTGCCGGCGGACGGCTGAACGCGCGAAGCCCCTCTTCCGAAATCCCGGGGGAGGGGCTTCCTTCGTATCTCAGTATCTCACGTGTGATCAGGTGCCTTCCGGGTCGCGCAGGCCGGGGATCGGGAACCGCTGCCTGCGTTTGCGCTCCCAGTCGCTCACCGTCAGCACTACCCGCACGGAGCCCGGCGCGCCCTTGAAGATGCTGTCGAGGGGCGACGGCCGGTACAGCATGGCGATGAACGGCGGTGCGGTGGTCTCGACCAGGTGGCGGACCTTGGGGAGCGTGTTGAGGAAGTTCAGCGCCAGGACCTCCGTCTTCATCCCCCCGCCGGTCATCACCAGCAGCCGTCCGCCGGCGAACATCACCGCGTCGTACTCCACAACCGTTCTGCGGATGCGCCTGTCGCGGCTCAGGCCGATCCACCCGCGCTCCGCCACGTACGGCGCCCACTCTTCGTCGTCGACGTCGGGGCCGAAGTGGTCGTCGTGCAGGTGCACCACCAGCCCCGCCGCCCTGAGCCGCGCGGGGAAGTCCTTGCCGAGGTTGCGGTCGGCGAAGAACTCCACGTATCAGGCAGCCTTCTCGAACAGGATGGCGGCCTCGACCATCTCGGGGGAGATGTCGTAGTCGCGCGCGAGCTCGTCCACCGTTTCGCCGGCGTCGATCCGGTCGATCAGCACGTGCGTGGTCACCCCCGAGCCGTGCACGGCGGGGCGCCCGAACGACTTGCGGGGGTCGATCACGATGGGCGAGCCGGAGCCCGCCTCGGCGGCGCGCAGGAAGGGGAAGAGCCGCAGCGGGATGTGCTTGTCGTCCCACTCCACCCGGCGCAGATACGCCTCGAGCATCCGCTTCATGGCGAACTGCCCCGACCGGCTGAGGCTGACCAGCTCGCCGTAGTGCTCGATGAACAGCTCGCCGGCGCTGGTGAGCAGCTGGTCGCTGAGCAGGAGCCGCCCCATCCCCAGCCGCTTCTCGGCCGTTTCCAGCGCTTCGCGGACGGCGGAGATCGACACGTCGTGCTCGGTGCGCAGCGCGCGGAGCACGTGTGCTTCCACCAGGTTGAGGAACGAGAGCTGGGGCCCCGAGCGGCCGGCCGGGCTCAGCACCCGCCCGAATTCGGCCACGCCGCCGCGCTTGCGGTAGGTGCGCCCGACGAACCAGGAACGCAGCGTCGCCCGCGGCACGTGGATGTACCGCGACGCGTCGGCGATGGTGTACGCGGGGATCTCGCGGGGATCTTCCCCCCCATAGATCGCGTTGCGGCGCATCTGCTGGCCAGGACGAGGGTTGCCGATCGGAACGGCGAGGAAAACGATCTAATATGACAACGCCGCCCCATCTGCGCCAGAAGAGATGAAGGCGGGAGGTGCGATGTGGGAGCCGATCTTACCCCGCAGCCGTACGCCCGCAGTTCTGCACGAGGTCGGCTTCCGCGCACCGGCGTTTCGGCGGCTCCGAAGCCGGTAGTCCGCGGAGGCGGACTTCGTGTGGTCGTTGCTGCGGTTTCAACCGCCCTGCCCGACCCCGGACCGGGGCCGACGTTACCCCGCCACGCTCCAGTAGAACCCCGAGTTGCTGGCGGGGTCGATGAACAGCCAGGCGCGCGGCGAGCCGGGCACCTCGTACGCCTCCAGCCGCTGGCCGGCGCGGCCCAGCATCGTCCGCTGGTTGATGGTCCACCAGGGGGAGAAGGTGGGGCCGTCCACGCGCACGGCGCGCGCCTGGTTCAGCGTCAGGCGGCGCAGGCCGGCGGTCACCCGCGGCTTGTCGGCGGGGTTGAACTTGAAGCGCACCCAGCGGCGCCCGCTGCGGTCGTCGCGGCGGGCGTGGATCTCGGTGGCCGAGGGTGGCACCAGCGCGGGGAGCGCGTCGCGCCCGCTGCGCGGCGCCGCCGCGAAGGTCTTCCAGTATTCCTGCGGCTGCTCGCGGTAGGTGCAGAAGGTGGGGGTGAGCCCCACCAGGATGGTGGCGGCGCCCAGCACCACCATCAGCACCCGGTTCCTGCGGCGCCGCAGGCGGTCGTGCTCGCTGATCTCCTGCATCTATGCCCCCCGGGCCCGGCGTCGGTTCTCGTTGTGATGGACGGCGTTGCGGGGGCCAAAGATAGAGCGCCCGCAGGCATGCCGCGAGGCCGCCTGCGGGCGCTTGGCGTCCGCGGACGCGGATCGCGGCGCTATTCCCGGCGCGTGAGCACCACCGGCACCAGCGACGGCCGGGGCAGGTGAAGCACCAGCTGGTCGCCCACCACCTGGTAGCTCACCGGCTGCCGCAACCCCCAGGTGAAGGGGTGCGGCGCCGCGTCGCCCGTGGCCGCGCCGCTGCGACCCAGCGCCACCGCCCCGGCCGGGTGGAAGCGGAGCGCGCCGCCCGCGGTGGTCACGCTCCCCACCGACTTGTCGTAGCTGAGCGGCTGCACCCCCATCCCGGGCACCCAGGTGGCGGTCTCCAGCGTGTAGCGGCCGTCGGCCCCGAACTGCACCGTCATCTGGCGGATGCCGCCGTCGGGGAGAAGGGCCGGGGTGGGCTCGATGCTCCAGGTGCCCAGCAGGTCCGCGTCGGTGGGCGCGGTGGCGTGGTCGCCACACGCGGCCGCGGCGGCCAGCAGGGGAAGAACGAGGAGTGAGCGGAGCCGTCGCATGCGGGTGCGCCTGCCGGAGAGCTGGGGTGCCTGGTACACGTACGGGTAAACGAGCGGGCCGGGCCGGCCGTGACGGAACGGGATTAAACGAACGTTAGCCGTCGATGACGCCGGATGCCGGGGGAGAGGATTCCGCGCCGGGAGGACGACCCTCCAGCGCCCGCCCAACGACGGAACCCAACTCACCCCGGCACGTGGTTCAACCCGGCGTCACTCGGCTTCGCGCTCCCGGCAGTCGTTCTCGCCGCTCGGGCGGGCGTCGATCACCTCGCGGACGGCCATGGCGCGGGAGAACATCCCCAGGTGGCCGAACATCCCGCGGTCCGTCACCTCGGCGCGCACGGTGACGTACACCGTGCCGTAGTCGCCGTCCCTGATGATCTCGCGGTAGCGGGCCATCAGCGGGCCGGGGTCGCTCATCCACCACCGGTCGCGGCTGCCGCACGGGGTGAACGACTGCTCTTCCCAGCGCACCGTGTAGTGCCCGCTGTACCGCTGGGGCTCTGCCGCGGGCGCCAGCGCGCCCGCCACCACCACCAGCCCCAGCGCCCCCACGGCGCCCATCCGCCTGCCGTACCGCATCTGCCGCGTCTCCGTTGGCCCTCTCGCCGCGCAACTGGTAGGACACGCGACGGGGGCGGAAGGTTGCATTCCCCGGCCGCGGCGCGACGAAACGCGTAGCGGCGGACCGGGACGAGCGCTCCATGATACCCGCGCAAACGGGTGCGGTGCCGTGGGTTGGGGCCGCCGGGCCCCCACCCCCGGCTCGCCGAGGCTCGCCACCCCCTCCCCCAAAAACTGCCTGGGGGAGGGGGTGAACCGCGGGGGGACGACGGGTTCGCCCGCTGTTCCCTGTCCCCTGTCCCCTGTCCCCTCTCCCCTGCCGTTGCGTGAGGGATGCGCGCCCGGAGGGCCGGGACGGCGGCGGCGCGCGCTGCGTCATCGCGGACGAGACGAAGGCTGGGCGCCGCCGGTGGCCCGGCGCCGTTGGGCACGGCGGTATCGTGCCCTACGGCGCGCGCAGCCCGCTTTGGCGCCCCGGCGCCAAACACGCCCAGATCCTGTGCTGTTCCTCGAATGTCAGACACCTCAGCGGCGGCAGACCCCATCGGGTTCATTGCCGCTGCAGAAGAGGATCGGTACGTTGCGCGGCTGGGCGCGAAACCTTCGCGGCCTGCTTTCCGTTCAACACGGCCATGAGCAACCCGACCCCGAAGCCCGTTCCGCTGGAGCAGACGCGGGAGCGCATCGTAGACCAGCTCTGCCAGCAGTACGCGGCCGAGAACCTGACCGACGAGCTCCTGGAGCAGCGGCTCACGCAGGCGTTCGCCGCCACCAGCGTGGTGGAGCTGAACGCGCTGGTGGCCGACCTGCCCACCGAGAGCGCGGATGCCGCGTCGCCGTCCACCTCGGTCGCGCTGGCGCGGCCCGAGACGGTGCCCGAGCGGCAGGTGGTGTTCGCCGTGATGGGCGGCGCCGAGCGCAGGGGCGCGTGGACGCCCCCGCGCAACCTGCACGTGCTGGCCGTGATGGGCGGCGCCGAGCTGGACTTCCGCGACGCGCGCTTCGGCCCCGGCGTGACCGAGGTGACGTGTTTCGCGCTGATGGGCGGGATCGAGATCATCGTGCCCCCCGGCGTGCAGGTGGAGAGCAGCGGGCTGGCGCTGATGGGCGGCTTCGGGCACAGCGGCACCGCGCGCGCGCCGGCCGACCCCGACGCCCCCATCCTGCGCATCGGCGGGCTGGCCATCATGGGCGGGGTGGAGCTGGACGTGCGCTACCCCGGCGAGCGCCGCGGCGACGCCCGCAAGCGCGAACGCCTGGAACGCGCCGAGCAGAAGGCCACCCGGCAGCTGAAGCGCGGCAGGTAGCTGGCGGAGGGTGGAGACGGCGGCAGCGGAAACGCGGCCAAGGGGACGAAGGAACCACGGGTGGTTCTTCGTCCCCTTCGTGCTTCGCGTCCACGCGTCCCCCGCGGATGCGAAAGGGCGGGCGGAGCGCGTCGGCGGAAAGGGACCGGTGACGCGGCCGGCGATTCCGCCGTCCTCCAGCCGGGTGCCGTCCTTGTGTCCGGAATTCCCCCACGCTGGTGAAGCCGCGCGGCAACCCGTAACATACCGTCTTTCCCGGCCGCTCCCCTGCCGGGCCGCCGATCCGACCAGGGCCTCCGCCGGATGCCGACGTCGTCCCCCGTGACCCCTTCGTCCGCGCCTCTTCCGCCACCCGTCCAGGAGCCGGGTGATGGAGCGCGCTCGCCCGTGCTGCGCTACGGCTTCGCCGTGCTGGCCACGGGCGCGGCGCTGGCGCTCTCGCTGGCGCTGTACGACCTGGTCCAGGCCAGCGTCTTCCTCTTCTTCTTCGCCGCCATCGTGGCGGCCGCGTGGTTCGGGGGGCGTGGCCCGGCGCTGCTGGCGACGGCGCTGGCCGCTCCCCTCGCCAACTGGTACCTGCAGGGCCCGCGCGGCGCCTGGGCCACCGACCCGGCGTCGCTGCTGCGCCTGGCGGTCTTCACCCTGATCGCGGTGCTGATCGGCTCCATGCGCGAGGCGCTGGACCGGTCGCGGCTGCGCGCCCTGGCCGCCACCGCCGAGGCGCAGCGCCACGCGCAGGCCATGGAAGACCAGGCCATGGAGCTCGAGGAGCAGGCGGCCGAGCTGCAGCAGCAGGCCGCCGAGCTCGAGATCCAGTCGGAAGAGGCGCAGGCGCTGGCGCGTGACCTGGAAGAGGCCGAGCGCCAGCTGCGCGAGAGCTCGGCACGGCAGCTGGCCGAGGCGCAGGCGCTGGCGCACGTGGGGAGCTGGGAGTGGGGGGTGGGCGAGGAGCGGGTGTGGTGGTCGGACGAGCTGTTCCGCGTGTACGGCTACCAGCCGGGCGAGATCGAGGTCACCTTCGGCTCGTTCCTCGAGCGCGTGCACCCCGACGACCGCGAGCGGGTGCGCGGCGCGATCGAACAGGCGCTGCAGACGCGGGAGCCGTTCGCGTTCGACCACCGCATCGTCCTTCCCGACGGGCGCGAGCGCATCCTGCACGCGCGCGGCCGCACCGAGGTGGACGAGCGCGGCGCCCCGGTGCGGATGCTGGGGACCGGGCAGGACGTGACGGAGGCGCGCGGCGCCGAGGAGACCGCCCGCACCCTGGCCGCCGAGCGCGCCGCCCGGGCCCAGGCCGAGAGCGGCCGGCAGGTGCTGGAGGCGCTGCTGGAGGGGATCGGCGAGGCGTTCGTGGCCTTCGACCCCGAGTGGCGCTACACCTACGTGAACGCACGCGCCGAGGCGCTGGTGGAAAAACCCCGCGCGGAGCTGCTGGGCCGCGTGGTGTGGGAGGTGTTTCCCGAGGCGGTGGGGCGCGAGAGCTGGCACGCGCTGCACCAGGCGCAGCGCGAGGGCCGCACCGTGTTCGCCGAGTACCACGACCCGGCCATCGGCCGCTGGCTCTCCGTCCGCGCCGCGCCGTGGGCGGGGGGCGTGTCGCTGCTGTTCGACGACGTGACCGACCGCCGCCGCGCCGCGGCCGATCGCGCGCGGCTGGCGGCGATCGTGGAGAGCAGCGAAGACGCCATCTTCTCCAAGGCGCTCGACGGAACGATCCAGAGCTGGAACGGCGGCGCCGAGCGGCTGTACGGCTACACGGCGGCCGAGATCGTGGGGAAGAACGTGGCGGTGCTGGCCCCGCCCGAACGCAGCGAAGAGATCCCCGCCATCCTGCAGCGGCTGCAGGCCGGCCAGCGCGTGCCCAGCTTCGAGACGGTGCGGGTGCGCAAGGACGGCACCCGGGTGGACGTGCTGCTCACCGTGTCGCCGCTCCCGGGGCCCAACGGCAGCGTGATCGGCGCCTCGACCATCGCGCGCGACGTTACGGAGCGGAAGCGCACCGAGGCCGCGCTGCGCGCCAGCGAGGCGGGGTACCGGCGGCTGATCGAGACGGCCGAGGAGGGGATCTGGCTGCTCGACACCTCGGGGCGCACCACCTACGTGAACGAGCGGCTGGCGGCCATGCTGGGGCGCACCGCGGCCGAGATGCAGGGGCGCTCGTTCGCCGACTTCGTGCACCCGCAGAGCCGCACCGAGGCGGCCGACCACCTGGCCCGGCGGCGCGACGGGTCGCCCGAGCGGCACGACTTCCGGCTGGTGCGCGCCGACGGGAGCGACCTGTGGGCGCTGGTGTCGCTCAGCGCCGTGCTGGACGCCGAGGGGCGCTGGAGCGGCGCGCTGGCGATGGTAACCGACGTGACCGAGCGCCGCCGCGCCGAAGACTCGCTGCGCTTCCTTGCCGAGGCCAGCCGGGTGCTGGCCGCGTCGCTGCAGCGCGGGACGGTGGTGAACGCGCTGGCCGGGCTGGCGGTGCCGCGGCTGGCCGACGCCTGCGGCGTGGTGCTGGGCGACGACGGCGACGGGCGCGGCACCCTGGTGGCCGTGGCGCACGCCGACCCCGCGCGTGATGCCGACGTGCGCGCGCTGCTGGAGCGCCGCCGCTCGGCCCCCGAGCCCGGCGGCTTCCTGCGCACGGTGATGCAGACGGGGCGGCCGGTGCTGATGGAAGACGCGTCGCCCGAGGCGCTGGCCGAGCGCGTGCGCGACCCCGAGACGCTGCGGCTGGTGCTGGCGCTGGCGCCGCGCTCGATCCTCGCCGTGCCGCTGACGGGCGACGGCCGGACGGTGGGCGCCATCCTGCTGGCGGTGGCCGAGAGCGGCCGGCGCTACGGGGCGGCCGAGCTGGAGCTGGCCGAAGAGCTGGGGCGGCGCGCGGCCTCGGCGCTCGAGAACGCGCGGCTGCACCAG
>DASWMA010000401.1:0-13921 GCA_036399995.1 Longimicrobium sp.
GGCGGCGCCCGCTCCGGCGGCCCCGCCCGCGCGTCCGTAGCCCCGTGCAGCCGCACGCCCTTCCCGACGCGGCCGCGGCCGACGGCGAGCTCGCCGACCTGTGCGTGCGCGCCGTCACCACCGCCGCGTGGGACCTGGGGCTCGATCCCGCCCTGTTCGCCGAAGAATTGGCGCAGGGCGAGATCGGGCTGATGATCCACTACCTGGCCGAGGCGTCGGAGCGGCTCGACGACCTGGAGCTGCGCGCCCGCATCGACGGGCTGCTGCACCGCCTGACCGCGTGGACCGAGAGCGCGGAAGATCCCTGAGCCCCGCTCCGAGCCTCCATCGCTCGCCGTTCATCCGCACCATTCCATCGCCCCGTCCCGATGCACCCACGCTTCGCCGCACTCGCCCTTTCGCTGCCGGCCGCCCTCGCGCTCGCCGCCGCGCCCGCGCGCGCGCAGGCCGACACCGTCCGGGCCGACACCGCCCGGGCCGACACCATCGTCTACGTACCGGCCAGCTACCGCGCGCTGAACCTGGGCGTGATCAGCATCGGCAACTCGCGCGAGTGGACGGGGCTGCGCATCAACACCCGCGACCACGACGTGCGCCGGGTGAACGGCGTGAACCTCACCCTTTGGATGCCGAAGCGGAACCCGCGGTTCGAGATGAACGGCGTGGCCGTGGGGCTGCTGGCGCCCGTGGCGCGGCACATCAACGGCGTGGCGGCCGGCGGCTTCGGCGTGGTCGCCACGGAAGACATCAACGGCGTGGCGGTGAGCGGCGTGGTCACCCTGGCGCGCGAGAAGATCCGCGGCGTGGCGCTGGGGGGCATCGCCGTGGTGGGCGACCGGGGGATCGACGGGATCGCCGCCAGCACGCTCGTGACGCTGGCCGAGGGCGACGTGCACGGGATCACCGCCTCGGGGCTGGTGAGCGTGGTGGAGGGGCGGCACACGGGGATCAGCGGCGGCCTGGTGGGCACCTACACCAACGGCGAGCTCACCGGGGCCAGCGTGGCGGGCCTGGCCGCGGCCGTGAGGGGCAACTCGCATGGCGCGCTGGGTGGCGGGCTGGTGGTGCTGGGCGCCAACGGCACGCTCAACGGGATCCAGCTGGGCGGCCTGGGCGTGCTGGCCGACACCGTGAACGGCGTGACCGTGGGCGGGCTGGTGGTGCAGGCCGCGAAGGTCCGCGGCTTCTCCGCCTCGCTGGTGCGCACGCAGACCTCCGCGCTGGAAGGGATCTCGGTGTCGGCGTGGAACGACGTGCGGGGCACGCAGCGCGGCCTCGCCATCGGCCTGTTCAACTACGCCCGCGACATCAGCGGCGTGCAGATCGGCCTGCTGAACTACGTGCGCAACAATCGCAAAGGGCTGCGGCTGCTGCCGGTGTTCAACACGCGGTTCCCGAGTCGGGAGTAGGCGGGTCGGGCCCTCTCCCTGGCGCTTCGCGCCTGTCCCTCCCCCCAAACAACCTGGGGGAGGGACCTGGGCTCGCTTCGCTCGCGGCTACTTCATCACGCCATCAGCACCAATGATATGAAAAACGCGGCCAGCCACGCTGGTCGCGTTCGTCGTCTATCTCGACGTGCAGCCTCGCGCGGTTTGCGAGGCTTCCTGTAGTCGTAGCTCGTGGCTTCAGCCGCCCGTCGCGATCCCGAGCCATCGATCCCAGGTTCGCCGACGGTCAAGATGCGGGCGAAGCACGGGGCTTCGTCCGCATCATTGCGTTACGGTTTATCGGGGCGGGTCGGGGGGTCAGCCGGCTCGGGCGAGCTGGCGGGCGTAGCCGCGAAGGCCCTGCACCACGTCGTCGGCGTAGGCGGGCATGTCGCCCACCATGACCTCGGCGTTGCGGGGCAGCGCCAGCTCCAGCGCCTCCACCGCGCGGATGATGGCCTCGGCGCGCGAGGCGCGCGGGCTGGCCACCTCGGCGTGCGGGCTGGCCACGCGGCGGCGGCGGAGCTTCTCGAACTCCGTGCGCCCGCTGTCGGTGAGGGTCAGCCAGCCACCCTTCTCCTCCACCATGCCACGCGAACGGAGCGCGCGCACCACTCGGCCATCCAGGTGGTCCGAAAGCACGGGACCGGTCTGGCGGTAGAGGTGGCGGAGGAGATCGACCTGCTTTTCGTTGAGAGGTACAGCGAGATTGTTCATGACACCAGTTTGATGGCACACCCGCAAAAGCGCAAGATCATTGATGTCGCAGCGCTCCAATGTCGTTATTTTGTGCTGCGGATGCACAAGTGGTGGCGGTGCAAATGGATGGCAGGCAGTGGCGCTCGCCCCCGTCCTACCCTTTGTTTTATCGAATTTCCGCCACGGCGCAACGGCTCGTGAGGGTGGTGAACCGCTCCAATGGCGCGCTTTCTAGCCGCGCAATAGAATGTATACAGCATTCGAAAACGGCGCAACGAATCCGCCACCGCAAAAACATGGCACCTCAGTCGTCCAGCAGCCGGGTGTGGCCGCGGGGGCAGGTTCCATGGGTGCAGTCGTAGAAGCCCTCGTCGAATTCCATCGCTTCCCGCCAGTGGCTCCGGCAGTAGCACGCGCTGCACTCCGGGCAATAGAAGGGAGCCCATTCTGCGTTCAGCGCCCACAGGGCGCGCGGGTCGCCGCCACGCAGCGCCTGGGCCGCGGCGGCGTAGGTCTCCGTGCGCGTCGCCTGCTCCCAGCTCGAGGCGAACACCGAGTGCACCAGCCGGTTCCCCTGGCCGGTGGGCGAGGGCACCACCTCCACGCGCCCGGCCACGGCGCCGCAGAGAACGCACAGGTACTCGGCCGCGGCGAGCTGGCTCATCGGGGTCACCGGTGGAGAATGGAACGGCCGGCGAGCCATCGCCCGCCGGCCGTTTTGCGTCACCCGCGCATGTCGGCGGGGGCCAGCCCCACGGACCTGCACCATTCCTCGTAGGCGAAGGGCGAGATCTCGCTGGGCTTGATCTCGCTGCGCCCGCCCCAGAACACGTTGGTGTAGCCGATCGGGATCCCGGCTTCTTCCAGGTGCCGGTCGATGGCGGCCTTGTGGGCCAGCACGGCCTCCTTCTCGGTGCCGTGGGCCACGCCCATCACGTTCACGTTGCCGAACTCGGGGCCGCCCTCGCGCCAGTAGGCGTGCGTCATCACGTAGTGGCGCCCCACCTCGCGCCCGGCGTCGATCTCGCGCCCCGGCGGCACCTGCCAGTGGAAGAGCGCGTTGTAGCGGGTCACGCGCTCGCCCGCGGCGTTGGGCTTGTAGTGCTCCAGGAAGGTGGAGAAGCGGCCGATCACCTTCCGCTCGTTGAGCTCGCGCGCCACGCGCACGAAGGTCTCCAGCGGCACGCCCGCCTCTTCGGCGCGGGCCACCCACGGGTGCTCGCCGATCTCCTCGGGCTCCAGCTCGCGCTTGAGCGCCACCAGCACCCGCCACTCCAGCTCGCTCAGCTCCACCACGTTGGTGTCCTGCACCGCCCCCGGCTCGTCCGACCGCGCGCCCGGCTCCAGCCCGCGCCGGCGGACGTGGCCCACGCCCAGGGTGAACAGCTTCTTCGCGGGGAGGAGCTTGTACGAGAGGGCGCCGGTCCGCGCGGCGAGGTAGTCGGCGTGCTTCTGCATCGAGAAGCCCTGAGGCACCTTGAGGGTGGTCCACAGCCGGTACTTCGAGCCGGTGGTCTCGCGGTCGGTGGAGCGGATCACCACGTGCCCCGAGAAGGGGTCTTCGCGGAACATCCGCTCGAAGGCGGCGTCGAGCTTGTCGGGCGGCACCTCCCAGGCGACGAGGGCGCCGGGGGCCAGGTTGGTGGCCATCAGCGTCTGCCGCACGCGGCGGATGGTGCCGGCGGCCAGCATGGCGCGGATGCGCTCGAGCACGGTTTCGAGCTCCACGCCGCTCAGCCGCGCGATCTCGTGGAAGGGCTGCTCCTGGAACCCCTGCAGCCGGTCTTCGGAAACGGCCAGGATCGCCGCGTTCACCGGGTCCGCGGTGTCGATCGGGATCGTCGCGGAGCCGGGCTGGTTTTCGATCATCGGATTGCTGCCTTTCGGATGCATACCTCTACCCTGATGCTTTCAACGCCGGCTGCCTGCCGGCGTGACAGATCGCCTGGGTGAACGCAGAGCATCGGAGGAAAGGGGAGTCAGGGGGAGAACGACTCGCGGTTCTTCCTCTGACTCCTTTCTCTCCGATGCTCTGCGTTCATTGCTGTTGCAGTTCAGGGAGGCCTCTGGCGGGAAAACCTCCGCCTGGAGATCCGCCTAGCCTTCCCCCGCGCCCTCGCCGGCCGGCACCTCGGCCGGGTCGCCGCCGGGGCCCTTCCTGAGCGTCACCTTGTACACCTCGGGCGGGGCGTTGGGCTTCACGCGCACGCTCTTGGCGGGGATCCCCACGTTCACGTGGTAGGGGCGCACGTCCTTGGTGGCCACGGCCATGGCGCCCACCATGGCGTTCTCGCCCACGTGCGTGCCGGCCAGCACCGTGGCGTGGTAGGTGATGCGCACGCCGTCGTCGAGCACCGTCTTCAGGTTGCTCACGTCGCGCTGGTCCACGATGGAGTGGGTGTGCGAGTAGATGTTGGCGTAGTCGCTGATGCTCACGCCGTTGCCCAGCACGATCCCCCCGCGGTCGTCGAGCAGCACGTTGCGGTGCACCACCACGTCGTCGCCCACCTCCAGGTTGTACCCGTAGCTGAACTCCACGTAGTGGAAGCACTTGAAGTTCTTCCCCACCCGCTTGAACAGGTAGGGCGCCAGCGTGCGCCGGAAGCGCACGCCCAGGTGGATGTTCTGCCCCAGCGGGCTCTTGTCGAACATCTGCCACATCCACAGCAGCGGCTTGCGCTCGGTGAACTTCTCCACGTCCACCTCGGCGTAGTATTCCGGCTCGAGCGTGATGTTGCGCGCGTCCATCTGCGCCAGCGCCGCCTGCGCCGCCAGCGGCAGCCTCGTTGGATCCACGCTGGCCAGCTGCGGGTGGAAGATCCCCGTGAGCACGTTGCGGCACAGCTCCCAGCGGTCGTCGCCGCGCTCCAGCGCTTCGGCCAGCTCGCCCAGCCAGCGGTCGTACAGGTCCACGCTTTCGCGCGCGGGCTCCAGTTGTCGCAACGGATAGATGGGCATGATGGGCCCCCGGTCGGATTTCGGTCGTCAGGTGCTTCGGAACGGCCGAAAATTAGGCCCCGCGCGGGCCGGGCGCCACCGCGGGAGGCGGAATCGGTGCGGGGACGGCGGGGGAACGGGTGCGCGAGCGCGACCGCCGGCGGGGCGGGAGCGAGCGGCATCGCGAAGGCCGATGCGGCGTGGGGCCCTCACCCTGCCGCTGCGCGGCTGTCCCTCTCCCAAAACAACCTGGGAGAGGGACCGGGGGCGCTTCGCGCCGGCTACTTCGAGCGCACGCCTGGGATGATGCTCGCCTGGGATAATGCTCGTTGCGAGCGCGGGTCCATCGGCGGAGCCGAACCGCCGCCAGGGCGGGAGCGAGCGGCGCCGCGAAGGCCGATGCCGGCGTGGGGCCCTCACCCTGCCGCTGTGCGGCTGTCCCTCTCCCAACACAACCTGGGAGAGGGACGGGGGGCGCTTCGCGCCAGCTACTTCGAGTGCACGCCTGGAATGATGCTCGTTGCGAGCGCGGATCCATCGGCGGCACCGAAGCCGGGAGTCCGCGCAGGCGGACTTCGTGTGGTCGTTGCCGCGGTTTCAACCGCCCGGGCGAGGTGCCGGCGATTCGGCGGGGGATGGCCGAGGAGAGAGCTGGGAGGACGGATCAGGATCGCAGGAACGCCGGGTGGGCCGCGCGAAGCGCCCCAGGTCCCTCCCCCAGGCTGTTTGGCTGTTTGGGGGAGGGACAGGCGTGTTCCGGACGCGACGCAGTCGCGCCGGGACCGCCAGGGAGAGGGCCAGCGGGGCGGGGGAGGCGAACCGAACTCAGTCCATGCTCCCCACACGACGCACTGGCGCACTCACGCACCGGCGCACCTGTTCGCCGTTACTGCGGGATCTTCTGCGTGTCGAGGTGCTGCTTGAGGAAGTCCGCCAGCGTCCGCTCCAGCAGGCCGGTGCTCATGCAGTCGACCGGGTACTGCGAGGCGTCGCGGCGCTTCACGCGGGCGCTGAGCTGCGTGAGGAGCTGGGTTCCGCCCTTGTCGTCGGGCTCGATGCGCGTGGTCATCGCGAAGGTCACGTCGCCCTGGTCGGCGAGCTGGCCGGTAAGCGAGTTGCGCGAGCACTCGAAGTACCGCGAGTTGGGCTCGCCCGCGTACAGCTGCCCGCGGATCTGCATGAACGGCGTCACCACGTCGCGGCGGGTGCTGTCGGCGCCGGGGGCGGGGCGCGCGGTGAAGCCGATCAGGCGGTACGCCTCGGGCAGCGCCCGCCACACCTGGTCGGGCGTGTACGGCACGACCTGGCGGTTGAAGGGCGCGTCGGCGCGGAAGAAGAACCCGCCCTCGCGCCCTGCGCTGGCGGTGCGTTCCTGGGCGGCCGCCGGAGCGAACGCGGCGAGGGTGAGCGCGGCGAACGCGAAGAACGGGGTACGGCGCATGGTGGGTCCTCCTCTGGGGGGTTTCCGGCGGACTGCGGGAACGGGGATGGTGCCTAGTGCGTGATGCGGATCAAGGCGCCGTCGGGGAGCGGCGCCAGCGTCACCCGCGCCGTCGCCGGCGCGTCGGGCGCGTCGTCTTCGTCGCGGCGGGCGTGCAGGCGGTGGATGGCGTAGCGGCTGGTGACGACCCCCAGCAGCGCGCCGGCCACCACGTCGCTGGCCCAGTGGCGGTCTTCGTACACGCGCGACCAGCCGACCAGCGTGGCGGTGCCGTAGGTGGCCACGGTCACCCAGGGCTCGCGCGCCTCTTCGCTGATGGATGCCGCCAGCGAGAAGGCGACCGTCGTGTGCCCCGACGGGAACGACTGCCAGCGGTCCCGGGTGTTCACCGGCCGGAAGCGCCCGGGATCGTCGGTGAAGGCGGGGCGCTCGCGCCCCACCGCCACCTTCAGCGCGCCGTTCGCGACCCCCGAGGCCAGCAGCGCGATCCCGACGTGCTCGGCCGCTTCCGCCGTCTTCGGCGAGCCGGCCAGCCGCGCGCCGGCCCAGGTGGCGCCCACCGCCACCACCGCGACCGGCGGCCGGCCGCCGTAGTTCAGCGGGTCCGACGCCCACTCCCAGCGCGTGCCGCCGCCTTCGGGAACCTGCCCCTCCACCGCGCGGTCCAGCAGCAGCGAGCCGGCGAACATCGCCCCGGCCCCGGCCCAGAGCCATCCCTCGCCCGGCGAGCGCCGCTGCGCCGCGGCGGGGTGGGCGGCGAACAGCACCAGCAGCAGGGCGAGCGTTCGTGCGTGCGCGGGGCGCCGCCGTGGTCGGGTCAAGTTCGGTGGAGCGGAGGCGCGAGCGACGGGTGTGACACGAGACGGATCGATGGGCCGCGCCCGGCCGAAGGCACCGGGTGCACGCCATCTCACCCCGCCAAAGTTAGATTTACGGGCGCGGTGCGGCAACACATACGTTTGGCCGATTGCCGCCGCGCCCGCCGAAAGCCAGATTCCGCGGCGAAACCCGCGGGCCGGCCGGCGCGTACCAGCAGGCAGGATCCATCCACCCAAGCCGCGCGGGGGCACGGAAATCGCGCCGCGCGGCACTCTCGTTGCACCCTGGGGGCCCGAACCATGCACGACCTGCTGCGAGCCCGGCTGCTGCGCCACATCGAGGCGCTGCCCGAGGCGCAGATCTACCAGGCGCTCGACTACCTCGAGTTCCTTTCTTCGAAGTACGCGCGCGAAAACGTGCGCGAGCCCGGCGCGTTCCAGAAGTTCAGCGAGCTGCTGGAAGACAAGATGCGCGGCCAGGGGCTTGCGTTCGGCACCATCAAGGGCGCGCTGGGGGTGATGGGAACCGCGGGGCGGGTGATGTCGGGGATCACCGAGGCCGGGCGCACGGTGATCCGCGAGGTGGAAAGCGTGATCACCCCGCGCGAGGGCGAGGCCCCGCCGCCACCGCCGCAGCTCCCGCCGCCCAGCCGGCAGCCCGACGGAGACCCGCGGTCGGGCCAGGCCGGGGGCTGAGCACGGGCAAGACTCCAACGTGAAGGGGACGGATGGCTGAATCCAGGAAGAGGATCCCGGTGCGAGACCGCCTCAGGGACGACGAGGACGACGACGACCTGGTGGGCCCCCGCTCGGGCGGAACCCGGCCGGCGGCGAGGCCGGCCGCCCGGCCGCGCCGCGGCGCCGCGCCGCGCAAGCGCTCGCCCAAGTCGGTGCAGCGCGACTGGCTGCGCTCGCTGGTGGCCGACATCCCCAACTTCGCCAAGCTGCTGTGGGGGCTGGCGCGCGACCCGCGGGTGTCCAAGACCGACAAGGCGCTGGTGGCCGGGGTGCTGGTGTACGCCGCGCTCCCCGCCGACCTGATCCCCGACTGGATCCCCGGCCTGGGCGAGGTGGAAGACCTGCTGCTGGTGGCGCTGGCGCTGAGCCGGCTGCTGACCAACGCCGGCGAAGACGTGCTGCTGGACCACTGGGACGGCGACGACGAGACCCTGGAATCGCTGATCGACGCGCTCGACGGCGCCGCGGACTTCCTCCCCAGCCCCATCCGCGGGCTGCTGGGCGGCCGCCGCTAGGCTTCCGCGGGGCCAGACAATCGACGCGAGCCGCCGCCCGAACCCCGGGCGGCGGCTCGCTTTCGTCCGTCTGCCGATGTGGATGGACACGTGCTCCCGGCCCGCCGCTTGCGCGCGGAGAGGCTTGGATCTGCATCATCCGTTTACCGGGAGACGCTCCGATGCGCACCTTCCTGGCCGCCCTGGCGCTCGCCATCACGCTCCTCCCCGTCTCGCCCGCCCTCGCGCAGGGCGATGCCGAGCCGCAGCCCAGCCAGCGCGTGCGGCTGCTGCTGACGTCGCAGCGCGCGGTGGAGGGCCACGTGCCTGCGCAGGAGCTGCGCGGCACGCTGCTGGCCGAAGACGCCGACTCGCTGACGGTGCAGGTGCACCCCGGCACCGGCCCGATCCGCGTGTCGCGCGCCGCGGTGCGAACGATGTACGTGAGCCGCGGGGTGCCCGGCCGCGCCCGGAGCGCGACGACGGGGGCGGTGGGCGGGGCCATCGGCGGCGCGCTGTTCGGGTGGATCTACAACCCCGAGCGACAACAGCGCTCCGATCAGGATGCCGCGCTGCTGGGCGCGGCGGCGGGCGGGGGCTTCGGGCTGGTGATGGGCGCGCTGTTCCCCCGTGAGCGCTGGAAGCGCGTCCGCGCCCCGCGCGACGTGGCCGTGTCGCCCGCGCTTTCGAGCGAAGGGCAGGGCTTGGCGGTCAACATCCGCTTCTGACGTCCCCGGTCCGGTCCACCGGCGGCTGAAGCCGCAGCAACGACGACGAAAAGCCTCGCAAACTGCGCGAGGCTTCAACGACGGTGGGAGGACTCAGCCTCAGGTCCGACAAACACGGAGTCGCGGCGGTGCCGTCCGCCACGGACGCGGGATCACACGTCGCCGCTGAGCACGTCGGCGAGGTAGGCGCCCAGGTCGGCGCCGGCGGGGTTGGCGAGCACGTGGCGCACCCACGAGGCGCGCTCGTAGCAGATCACGGCGGTCTCCCATACGCAGGTGCGCGTCTGGTGCGTGCCGCGCTCGCGCAGGCCGTCGCCGCGCGCGCCGCCCCACACCACGTGCGCCAGCTCGTTCTCGTTCTCCCACCAGCAGAGGAAGACGAACTCGCCCGTCTCGCCGTCGTGCGCGCAGGCGAAGGCGGTGCCGTGGTGCGCGGCAGACACGGCGGGGCGGGGAAGGCGGTCGCTCACCAGCCGCCGCATCGCGTCCACCAGCTCGGTTCGCGCACGCTCGCCGCGGAAGGCGATGGAGTAGGCCTTCACCTTCCAGCCGTCGATCTCCCACACCTCCAGCGGGCGCACCCGGCGGCGGACGTAGGGCTCGAACGGGCGCGGGGCGGAGGTGGCGGTCATCGGATCACCGGCGGGGAGGAAGGGTGGGGGCGGGAGGGGACCGCGCGGGGCTCGGGCCCGTCCGCCAGCAGCGCGTCGAGCTTCTTCACCAGCACGGTCCGGTTGCGCGCGGCCAGGAACTCCCCGGGCACGCGGCTCAGCCAGGCCGAGCCGGGAACGCTCCGCCGGTCGCCGGCGGCCACGTAGGCGCGCAGCGCGGCCACGTGCTCGCGCGACTGCATCCACAGCGTGCGCCCGCGCAGCGACACGGTGTAGAAGGCCTCGGCCGGCCAGTCGAGCAGGTGCCGGTTCAGGTACCCGCACCCGCCGCAGCGGCAGACGCCCAGGGGCCGCGCGTCGCGGCGCGAGCGCGCCACGTCTCGCCACGGCACCAGCTCCGGGTAGCGCATCACCACGTAGGCGCCGCAGTACCACACGCCGGTGAGCGACGGGTCGGCCGCCGCCGTCCGGGCCTCTTCCCCGCGCACCCAGCGCGACGGCGGCTCGAACGCCGCCTCGCGGCCGCAGCGAGGGCAGCGGATCGCGCGCGTGTCGATGGTGCCGCCGCCAGCGCGCCGATGGTCGATCGCTCTCACGCGCCTCCGCGTCCCAGCAGCCGCGGCCACGACGGCTCGATGACGCCGCTCATCGGACCAGGGGCTTCGAAAAGGGGTCGGGGCGCGAGGGAACCGCGCGGGGCTCGGGCCCATGGGCCAGCAGGCGGTCGAGCTTCTTCACCACCTCGGCGCGGCTCTTCGCGAACAGGATCTCTTTGGGGACGCGCTTCACCCAGCGGGCGATGCCGTACGGCAGGCCGGCCACGTGGCGGTGCTCGCTGGCCACGAAGTCGCGCAGCGCCACCACGTGCGAACGCGTCCACGCCCACAGCGTGCGGCCGCGGATGGAGGCGGCGTAGAAGGCGTCGGCCGGCCAGCTCAGCCGGTGCTTGCCCAGGTGCCCGCAGCTTCCGCAGCGGCAGATCCCCCACATCTCGCCGCGCCGGCGGACGCTGGAGAGCTCGTTCCACGGCAGCAGCGCGGGGTAGCGGATCACCACCAGCGTCCGCCCCACCCACACGCCGGTGATGGACGGGTTCGCCGCGGCGAGCTTCGCCTTCTCGCCACTCAGGGTGTGGTACGCGTCCTCCAGCGCCGCCTCGGCGCCGCAGCGCGGGCAGCGGATGGCGATCGCCTGCAGCGTGTCGTGCATGGCGAAGAGCTGATCGGCGATCTTCATCGAGACGGGAGACGGAGACTGGAGAAGATGATCGGGTTCAGCGGCGATCGATGCGAGACATCATCAAACGTTGGGGACGATGATGGAGCGCCGGAGTCACATCAGGCAAGCTTCACCTGACCCATCGACACGCAGGGCGCATCGGATGCGCGGCGTAGGCGCCACCGGGGATCAGCAAGCGCAACCGACGGGGCGTCGCGCGTAGGCAGAGTCGAACAAGGACATTGTGCTGCCGCGTATTTTAATGTATGCTAAAATATAGTTGTATGCTAATGAAATCAACGTGTGCGTTCCTCGTGTCCGCACGCCGAACCACCGAAACAGCCATGGAACGAGCGATCGAGATCTACACGGCCATCAACTTCCTGGTGATCGGGCTTTCGCACGTGGTGCAGCCGCGCGCGTGGGCGGAGTTCTTCATCTGGCTCAGGAGCAAGGGTCCGGCGGGGAGCTTCGTGAACGGCTTCCTGAGCCTGTCGCTGGGAGCGCTGGTCGTAGGCTTCCACAACGTATGGGTCGGCATCCCCGCCGTGCTGACGGTGATCGGATGGGGGCAGCTGCTGAAGAGCGTGGTCGCCTTCGTCTTTCCGCGGCTGGGCCTGAAGAGCATGGGGAAGGTGTCGCTGGAGAACGCGCGGATCTTCGTCGCGCCCGGCGTGCTGCTGATGGCGATCGGCGGGCTGCTGCTGTTCCACGTGGTCCGCTCCGGCTGACCCTTCCCTGCCGGAAGGCGGCTGAAGCCGCGGGCTACAACGACAGAAAGCCTCCCAAACTGCGGGAGGCTTCAACAGCAAGGACGAGGCACGACGGGAGGAGCCGTCGTGCTTTCGTCGCTGCGGCTGCGGGTTCACCGCCTTGCCGTGCTCACCCGGCCAGCGCCACGGCGGGTTGACCGGCGGCGAGCTCCTCCTGGAGCACCTGGATGGCGCCCGCGATGCGCAGCATGGTTTCCACCGTGCTCTGCCGCTGTGTGTCCAGGCTGAACACCACCTCCTCGCCCTTGGCGTGCTCCGCCCGCAACTCCTCCAGGCGCTGCTGCAGGCGGGCGCGCAGCTCGCCGTCGGGACCCGACACGGCACTCGGCTTCAGCGCTTCCATGGCTGGCCTCGCTCCCGAGGGTGAAAGGAGGCGGCGAGCCGCCGCCCCCCGGGCTGGTTCACGGCCACCTGTAGAACACGCCGGCGGCGTCCACGTACACCTGCTTGAGCGTCGGGAAGTTCGCTGCCGTCGCCACCGGAAGGCCCGTCACGCGCAACGAGCCGTTCACCTCCAGCGTGTCGTTCGGCGTCTTGGTGCCGATGCCTACGCGGGCACCGGGGCGCGCGATCGACACATTGTTGCCGATGGTGTTGATGTGCAGCGGCTTGCTGCCGTGGCTCTGGATCCACGAGTACCCGCCCGTGAGATTGAACCCGATCCGCAGGTTGGTGTTGGCCGTGTTGCCGATCACGAAGCCCGTGCCGTTCTCATCGGACGACGCGGGGAACGCCTGGAACGCGGCGGGCGCGGACGAGGTGCCCACGGCCGCGCTGGACGTGGCGAGCTGCAGCGCGCTGTTGTTGCCGTCTTCGTCCTGCACGGTCTGGCGGGTGGGAGAGAGCGGGCTCACCACGGCCAGCTCCACGGCCGGAGGCGCGGCTGCCGCGATGGAAACCTTGAGCGCTTCCTGATTTTCGGTCGACATGAGATGTACCTCGGATCCTGAGAAATTGAGTACCAGCGGGATGGGTGTGAACCGGACTCCTGGCCTGCCAACTCCTTTTCCGAGCCCCGCCGGTGCAGAGATGCGCTCGCCAACGCAAAGGCCGCCGGGTCGGATCGCCACCGGGATGGTGGCCGTGAGAGGGGGAACGTCCCGCTGGGGCAGGGGCGACGCAACGCGGACGTGCCAGACGGTAGCGCATCGAACGTGCCGTTTTCCGGGTGTTTCGCGAAGCGCCCGGAACTGCGTTCGTAGCATCTTCTTGACGCGGGCCGGACACCGTGGCCGGTGTTCAGTCCGCCAGACCGATTGGGGTAGACGTGTCCCGGAACGTGGGGTGTGCGCGTCCCGCTCCGCACCGCCGGCGGACTCGGCGCGGCGTGCCGGTCACGCGTCCGCGCCGAACCGCTCGATCGCGTATGCCCCCAGCTCCCACTCCGGCTCCTCGCCCAGCAGCATCGCCCCGATCGCCTCGCCGGTGAGGGGGGTGAGGAGGATGCCGTTGCGGAAGTGGCCGGTGGCGTAGAGCAGGTTGGGCACGTGGGGGTCGCGGCCCAGGATCGGGAGGCCGTCGGGGGTGCCGGGGCGCAGGCCGCTCCACGTCTCGGCGAGCGGGGCGTGCTCCAGCGCGGGGGCGATCTCCACCGCGCCCTCCAGCAGCCGCCGGATCCCCCACGGGGTCACCGCCTTGCGATAGCCCACGCGCTCCACCGTGGCGCCGGCGATCACGCGGCCGCCGGTGCGCGGCACCAGGTAGCAGCGCGGCGAATCGACCACGTGGCGGAAGAGCGGCGGCGTGGTGTCGATCGCCAGCAGCTGCCCGTGCACCGGCTCCACGGGGAGGGGGCGGGGAAGGCCGCGGAGCTGCCCCGCCCAGCTTCCGCCCGCGATCACCACGGCGCCGGCCGCGATGCGGGTGCCGTCCGCCAGCTCCACGCCGGCCGCGCGGCCGCCGCCCAGCAGCAGTGCCACGGCCTCGGCGCCGCAGCGCACCCGGGCGCCCGCGCGCTCCGCGGCGATGGGGAGCGCGGCGGCCAGGGCGCGGTTGTCCACCTGGTGGTCGCCGGGAAAGCGCAGCGCAAAGCGCACG
>DASWMA010000402.1:0-15971 GCA_036399995.1 Longimicrobium sp.
GTTTCTGATGACTCTGCTGACGCCGCGTGATCCTTGTTCGCCCGCCCCGTTCCGGAACGAATGCCTGGTGAGGGGGAACGACGTCTCGCGTGAGGGGGGAAGCGGACGGGAGCCGCACGGCCGGCCCCCGCGCCGCTCCGCAACGCTCAGGGCGACGTCTGCCGGGTCCCCTCCGCCCCGTCCTCGCAGGGCGTGAGGTCGATGGACGAGGTGGGTGAGTCGGTGAGCCGCCAGCGCCAGCACCCGGGGCCGGTGAGCTGCAGCCGCGCGCCGTACCGCAGCGGGCCCCTGGCGCCGCCGCCCAGGGTCTGCGCGGTGAGCGCCAGCGACGGGCCCGCGGCCGGCACCATCTTGCACACCTGCTGGCCCGGCATCACGTCGAAGCGCACCAGGTCGGCGTGCGCGGTGATGTTGCCGTAGCCCACGGTGGCGTTCTGCACGCACAGCCGCAGCCGCTGCGCCGTGGGCGAGTCGTTGTCGCGCCGAAACGCGCCGCACGCGGCGAGACCCAGCAGCGCCAGCACAGCCAGTCGGTTCATCGGACCGCCTCCATCCGGAGAAGTGGGAGAGGTCCCGAAGTGCGCACGGACCATGCCCTTGCCGCGCCCCGTCAGGGTTCACCCGCAGCCGGTCAGGCGCCGCCGGAGCGGGGCTGCGGCGGCGTCGCCTCGGCCCTGTCCGACAGGCGGTAGAACGGGATGAACATCGCGCCGGTGACCAGGGCGATCACCACCAGCGTGGTGAGCCACCGGACCAGGTCGTGGCGCGAGAACTCGTCGGCCGAGAGCATCACGCCCATCGGCAGCATGGTGACGCCCGACCGCACCCAGGCCTTCAGCAGGCTCCCCCGCGGCATGCGCCCAGCCTGCCGCCAGATCAGCCCCGCCGCCGCGCCCACGGCCGCGCAAACCACCACGAACCGGCCCCACTCCACCCGCGTGGTGAACGGGAGGGGATCGCCCAGCGCCGCGTGCAGCAGGAGCTGGGCGGTGGGCTGCACCAGCACGTAGCCCACCGTGAACATGACCACCGTGCCCGCGAGCGTCTTCGGCTCGAGAAGCGCCTTCGGCCGGCGTTGCGTGTCTTCCATCCGGGTATCCTCCACGGGCGTTCGGCGCGGCTACCGCCGGGCGGTGAGCGAGCGGATCAGCGCCACCTCCTGCGGCCGGTACGGCGTTCCGTCGACCCGGAAGATGTCGTGGAACCAGACGGGCGGCTCGGCGGGGTAGGCGCGCTCCCACGAATCCCACGGGTAGATCGTCTGCGACTTCCCGGCCACGAAGCCCCAGTTGATCCCGCCCACCCGCTGCTCCCTGAAGTACGGCAGGATGCTCTCGAAGGTGCTGCCGCGCGGCCGCGCCATGTACTCGGTGCAGATCACCGGCCGGCCGTGGCGCCGCAGCGCCGCCACCAGCCGCTGCACCCCGGGGAGCGGGTCGTAGCTGTGGAAGGTGATCACGTCGGAGTTGTCGAGCATGAAGGTGGTGATCGGCAGCGTCTGGCTGGGGTGCACCCAGTCGCCCTTCCACGGCCCCGCCGTCAGCGGCTGCGAGGGGTTTACCTCGCGCGCCCAGGCGAAGGTGCGGCGCAGCAGCGCCAGCGCCAGCTCACCCTTGTTCACCGGCTCGAAGGCGCGGTACGAGCCGGGGTTGATGTTGTCGGGCTCGTTGAACAGGTCCCACGCGAGCACCCGCCGGTCGTTGGCGAAGCGGCCGATCACCCCCTTCACGTACGGCTCCAGCTCGCGGTGCCGCAGCGTGTCGCGCAGGATCTCGACCCCGGGCGACTGCAGCCACCCCGAGTTGTGCAGCCCCGGTGTGGGCTGCCGCTGCCGCCCCACACGCGGGAACGGGTCCCACACGGCGTCGAACAGCACCAGCATCGGCCGGATGCCGTGCCGCTCGGAGATGGCCAGGAACTGGTCCACGCGGTCCAGGAAGCCCCGCGGGTCCTGCCTGTAGGCCAGGTCGTGCAGGAACACCCGCATGGTGTTGAAGCCCAGGCTCTGCGCCCACCCCAGCTCGCGGTCGATGGTGGCGGGGTCCCACGTCTCGGCCTGCCACATCTCCAGCTGGTTGACGGCGGTGGCGGGCGCGTAGTTGCTCCCCACCAGCCACCCCGTCTGCCGCTCCCACTCCACGGCGCGCTCCACCGACCAGCGCCCGCCCGGCTGCTGTGCGGAGAGGGACGCGGCGAGGGTGACGAGGGCCAGCAGGGCGAGCGCGAAGCGGAGCAGGCGTGGGTGCTTCATGGGCGTCGATGGGCTGGGTGTTGGTCGCCGGCGCGGCCCTTCGGGCCGGCGGGCAGAGTCGGGATGCACGTGCCGTGTCAGCCGAAGAACGGATCGTCGTGGCACGTCACCTCGCCGCCGGCCAGGCGCCATACGCGCCACCGGTACACATCCGCCACGTCGTGCACCTCGTCGTTGCGCACGTACAGCAGGCCGTAGCACAGGCGGCTCTGGGCGGCGAGCCACTCGAAGAGCCAGAGGATCTCGGGGTCGCAATGGTTCCGGAACCCCGACACGGTCAGGGAGTGGAAGCCGTTCAGGATGGTGTCGGGAAGGAAGACGCGCTCACGCGTATGCTCCGGCAGCGCGGCGACGTAGGCCCTCACCCGGTCGAACAGCTCACTGTCGTCGCTGTCGGTCCTCACCTCCGCCTCGACCACCGCCCACCCGTTGAATTCGTACATGATTACGTGAGATCGTGATCGGAAGTGCCATGTGGCTGAAAGGCCGGCGGAGTCAGGACGCTGGATCGACGGGGAGCGCCCTGCCGGTGGCGAGGTCGAGCCGGAAGGGGTGCCAGCAGCCGGGCGGGTCGAGCTCGGCCGAGCCGGAGATCACCCCGTCTTCCACGTCGTGCACGTTCACGCCGTCCACCGCCACCGACGGGTTCTCCCACTCCACCCGGCCGTCCGGACCGATCCGCGTGATCCCCGCGCCCGACACCGCCAGGAGCCAGCGTTCTCCGGCCACGAAGCGATCGAAGTAGGACGGGAGCTGGAAGGCGTGCGTCACGCCGGTGTCGGGATCGGCCAGGTACACCCGGCTCCCGAAGCCCGCCGCCACCCACCCGTTCCATTCGACCACCTCGGTGGCGAAGTACGTGTCGGGCTCGGGGCCGCCGTACAGCTCCACCCGGAGGCGCTCGCTATTCTCCCGCTCCAGCAGGTACGTTTCCGAAGCGGCGGCGCCCGCCGTCACCACGCCGACCTGGATCGACGGCACCGTGGCCAGCTCCGCGTCGAGCGTCCGCACCGGTTCCACCTTCAAGGCGCCCCCTCCCCGTTCTGCGTCGTGCATGCCCGCGCCCGGCCGGGTCACCACGGCCACGCCGGCGGCCTGGCCAGGCCGACGAAGATCACGATCCCGCCGCCGTGGTCCGCCTCGGCCGCCGCCCACCCGTCGGACCCGGACCTGGCACGGCCGGTTGGAACGGAGTCAGCGGAGATCGCGCCGCGGCGGCACGTTGCCGGCGGGGTTGGCCCTCCCGGCCGCCAGGTCGCCCAGCAGCGTGAACAGGCGATCCCACGGCCGCGCCCCGCGGTTGGTGAAATCGAAGTACTGGAACGGCTCCAGACGTGGGTGGATGGGCGTGTCCCGAAGGAGGAGCGGAACGATGCGCCTCCCCAGCCCCAGGCCGTACGCCCACTCGTAGGTCACGTACTCCGACGCCTTCCCGTCGGGCGACAGCACCAGGATCACCGCGCACGATTCGTTGATCGCCCGGTCGATCTCGTCCCTCCAGCTCATCCCCGCTTCCAGGATGTCGATGTCGATCCACCCCGTGAACCCCGCCTGGGCCATGCGCGCCTTCAGGTTCTCGGCGAAATCGCCGTCCTCCCGTGCGTGGGAGATGAAGAACGCGCGGCCCGGGCTCGAAGCAGGGCCGTCTTCGGAGCGCAGAGACTTCGTCGGGGTCCTGCGCTGACGGACGGGCGGCACCGACTCCGCCCCCGGCGACGCATCGCGGAATGCCGCTTCCGAAACCGGGCTTCGCAGCTGGTGGACGATCGCCGCGACTTCTTGCGTGAGATCGACCCACAACCGGTTGCGTGCGGCAGCCGGCAGCTCTTCGGCTGCGACCCCGTCGCGCGGCCATACCTGGAAGTAGGCCAGCGGCGTATGGACCCACGCGGCCTGCCGGACGATGATCGGAAGGATGCGGAGGGTGCCCAGCTTCTGCCTTTCGAGCAGAATCGGCAGCTCGACATCCTGGATCCAGTCCGACGCGAGATAGTCGGGCGAAACCAGCACGATCGCGACGGCGGCCCGCTTCAGCGCATCGTCGGTCTCCCGGCGGAAGTCGCTTCCGGCCTCGATGGAGTGATCGCTCCACGCCTGGAATTGCCCCGCACGCTCGAACGGGCGCGTGCACGTGAGCAGCTCCTCCACGAACGCGCGATCGTGGTTGCTGTAGCTCAGGTAAACGAGGGGAACCGACTCCATCCTGTCCTCCAGGGTCCTCCACCATGAACGGTCATCCGGGGCAGGAGCGATCGCGCGCGGCTGCCGGCGGTCGTCAGCCGGATGCGAGCGTCACCACGGCCACGCAGGCGGCTTCGCGAGGCCTACGAAGATCACGATCCCGTCGCCGCCGGGGTTCCCCGCGCCGGGGGGGAAGTCGGTGCCGAAGCGGGGCTTCCAGTTGTTGATCGCCCACACGTTCCCGGCCTGGTCGATCGCCACGTTGGTCATGCGCATCAGCGGGCTGTAGCACTCGCCGTGCTCGTACAGCGGCTTTCCGTTGGGGAGCATCACCGGGCTCCCGGCAGACGGCAGGGTGTAGCCGCTGGCGGGCGAGATGGCCTCGCCCACCGCCAGCCCCGACGGAGAGCCGACCCCCGCGAGCCGGGAGACGCCCGCGTGGGTGTAGTCGCTGGCGAGCCCCATGCTGCCGAAGTTGGCCACCCACACGTCGTCGTTTCCGTCCACCGCCACGCTCCAGGGGCCGCTGATCCCTCCGCGCCCGGTGTAGCCGGTGGACCGCGTGCCGTCGCGGCTCACCATGTACACCGTGTCGTCGGCGCCCGAGGCGACCCAGAGGTTTCCGTGCGAGTCGGCCGCGATCCCCTTCAGCGAGTGCCCCACGGCCAGCGGCTCCATCATGGGCTGCAGCGCCCCGTTCTCGAAGCGGAGCCTGCACACCGCGCCCTCGTACGCGCGCGGCCACCCCAGCCCTCCGCTGTAGCTCACCCACACGCCGCCCGCCTCGTCGCGCGCCAGGGCAAGGCCGAACGTGGCGGTGCCCGGCGTTTCGGGCGGCTGGGGCGGCGGGTCGGGCACGCCGGCGGCGCACGGCGGATAGCAGACCGCCGAATCCGGGTCGCACTTGGGGAACACCACCACCGAGTTGGTCCCGTAGCTCGCCAGCCAGACGTTGTCCTGGTCGTCCACCACCGTGCTCTGCACGCGCCAGGTGTTCCCCACGTAGCCGTCCGGGCTCGCCGGGGTGCCGGCAAGGTCGAACTTCGAAACGATTCCTTCCGTCGGGATGTACTTCGATCCTTCCTTCCCCCAGCCGAAGCTTCCCACCCACACGTTGTGGTTCCGGTCGATGTCGATCCCGAAGCCCGGCCCCAGCAGGCCGCCGCCGACCACAGGCGACTTCACCGTTCCGTTCGTCCCGTCGGCGGGCTTCCCGTTCGGCTGCAGCACCACGATGAAATCACAGGAGTTCGGTCCACCCTGGACCACGTTGTTGGTGATCCAGGCGTAGCCGTTCCGGTCCCAGGCGATGTTGGCCGGCCCGCCGAACATGCTCCGGTCGACGTCCTCCTCCCCCGCCCCCGTGCGGTTCACCTTCACCGCCAGCGTCCAGGCGTCGAGCGGGGCTTCGCCGGCGTGGCCGGGGAGGGGCTCGAGCGCCGGCTGGTACGGCTCCATCGTGCGCGCCTGCCGCCAGATCTCGGCGACGTTGTGGGCGGGGTTGCGGGCGATGTTCAGCAGCGCCTGGAAGGTGTCTTCCGGCGGGGCGCCGCCCGGGGGCGTCGCCAGCCGCTGCAGCGTGTCGAAGGCGCCGGGCTCCCCGTTCACGCTGGGCGCGATCAGGTTGGCCAGCGCGCGCGTGGAGCGCAGCGAGATGGTCTCGTCGGCGTTGGGAGAGCCGAGCATCACCTCCGACGATTCACCGGTGAGCGGCGACACCAGGTTTTCGCTCATCCCCGCCGCGATGCGCAGCCCCAGCGCGCTCCCCGAGATCGCGTCGTGCCCGGCGAACTGCGCCATCGAGAAGGCGGCCGCCACCGTGGTCAGCTCGTTGATGGTGATCTCGCCCACGATCGCCGGGCCCACGATGGTGGCGAGGAGCACCCCGCCGTCCAGCCGGGCGGTGGCGTAGCAGATGACGCCGCTGGAGGGATCGAGCTCGAGCGAGAAGCGGCCGTCCGGGCCCGTGGTGCCGCTCCCGGCCACGATGGGGGTGCCCGCCGTGGCCTGGTACGCCGTCACGCGCGCGCCGGCGAGAGGGACGGGGGTGGAGGTGCCGCCCGACTGCACGGTGCCCGCGAGAAGCTGGGTGGCCATGGTGACCGTGGGGCTGAAGGAGGGCGGATCCGGACCGGCAGGCCGCGAAGCGAGAAGATGAAATCGTGTTGCGCACCCAAGGGTCAGCCCCGCCGCCGCCACGCGCAAGACTTTCGTTCGCCCGATCCCGACGGCACGGCCGGGGAACGGTCACCGCCGGATGTCACACGGAGAAACGGAGGAAACGGAGAACGTCGTCGCGGGTCTCCGTTCCCTCCGTTCTACTCCGTTCCTCCGTGTGAGCCGTCGTTCAGAACATCAGCGGCGAGGACCCAAGCCGATCCAGCGCGAAAAGCCGCGGTTGCCGAGTTCAACGCCGCCGCCGGTCCGTCATCGAATTCTGGATGCGGGCCAGCACGCGCCCCACCGGCAGCGCCGGCTGCCGCGGCAGGATGTTCCACTGGTTGACCACCACGATCAGGTCGTCTTCGGGGATCGCCACCGGGACCTGTCCGCCGAAGCCGGAGCCCGTCCACATCACCCGCGTGCTGTCCACCGGGTTGCGGTAGAGCCACCACTTGTACCCGTAGTGCGCCCGGCCGGGCCCCGAGCCGACGGCGACCGCGGGCGCCACCGACTGGCGCACCCACTCCTGGCTCACCACCTGGCGGCCGTTCCACGCGCCCTGGCGCAGGAAGAGGTACCAGATCCTCGCCAGGTCGTCGGCCGCCAGGTACAGCCCGCCCTCGGTGTCGGCCAAGCCGGCCGGCGTGCGCTTCCAGTGCCAGTCGCGGATCCCCAGCGGGCCGAACAGGTGGCGGGCGGCGTACTCCTCGACGTCCACGCCGGTGGCGCGGCGGAACACGTGCGCCAGCAGCTGGCTGGCGCCGCTGTTGTAGTTGAAGCGCGTCCCCGGCTCTTCCGACATCGGCCGGTTGATGGTGAACGCGACCCAGTCGTAGCTCCCCTCCAGCCCTATGGCGGTGTTGGCGGTGTCGCCGTACGGCCGGGCCTCGTCCCAGTCGATCCCCGCCGTCATCGTCAGCAGGTGGCGCACGGTCATCCGCCGCTTGCGGTCGTCCACGTTGGCCACGGTGCCGCTGTCGAAGAACGAGAGCACCGGCGTGTCGAGCGACGGGAACTCGCCGCGCATGACCGCGGTGCCGATCACGACGGAGGTGACCGTCTTGGTCACCGACTGCAGCGTGTGCAGGTCGCCCCGCCGGTAGTACGGGTGCCACCACGCGCTGAAGTAGTTGTAGGGGCTGGCGCGGTCGTGCGTGCGCAGCGTGGTGGCCAGCCGGGCCGAGTCGCCGTAGATGCTGTCGTAGTTGTGGCTGTAGCGGCGGTCGTACGCCAGCCGGCCGCGGCGGATCACCAGGAAGCGGTCCACGAAGCCGTAGCGGCCGGACCTGATCTCGGCGTCGATGCTGTCGAGCACCGCGGGGTTGAGCCCCACCGACTGCGGCGTGGCGGTGGGCCACCGCTCGGCCGGGAACGCCGCCTGCGCGCCGGCCCGGGGCGCGCCCGCGACCGCGGCCAGCGTGGCGGTGAGCGCACCGAGCGTTGCGAGGAAGCGGGGACCCGCTGCGACGCGGAATCGTGTCATGGAAATCCCTGTGGGCTGGATCGAGCGCCGGCAGGCGCGGGCGGCCGCTCGCGCGCTGCGGACGTGGACGGTGGCGTGCGTTCGCGAGCGAAGCGACGGACCAGCAAACGCGAGGTTCCTACAGATAACGCGGCCAGAATCGGAAACAAGCCTTTCGTCGCGGATCGGCCAACGGATGGTGGCAGCGCGGCGATCACGGGTGCAAGCGTGCGCCGAGGCAAACCATCCAAAGCGAAGCGCCGAAATCGGGTCGAGCAAAGCGCCGGGTTCGAGCGCGGGGCGTCAGGCGGCGTCGCACTGGCGCAGGAACCAGATGGCGCGCCCCGACAGGAACGGTGCGAGGGCCTCGGCGGCGGGTTCATAGGCGAGGTTCTCCAGGAAGCACGCCGCCGCGGCCGTGTCCACCTCGCCGTCTGACGCGCTCATGCATTCCGAAACGAAGCTGCCGAGCCGCGAAAGCTGCGCCGGTGACAGATCCGCCAGCCGTTCCCGCACGAAATGGCTGCACTCCGCGAACGCGCCGCAACAGGTCAGCGCACCATCGTCGTCGCGGAAGTCGGAGACGGCGAACCGCTCCGCCAATTCCGGGAAGATGCTCGCGAGCCCGTCGCGAACCGCGATCGAATCCATGGAGGCACGCAGGCGGATCGGGTGATGGAGAACGCAGCCAGGCAGGGCGGTCAGGCCGTCCCCCGCACCGCCCAGGCCCGCGCGGTCAACGCGATGCTCCCGTCGCGCTCGAACGGCAACCGGCCGCGGATCAGCTCCCGCAACGCCGTCCGGCGCTCCTCATCCAGCGCCATGGCATAGCCGGGGGCCGGGCCCTGGCCGCCCAGGAACGGCTGCCAGAAATCGTCGAAGTCACGGAACACCGTCGGAACGTCGATCGCGCGGAGCTCCACGTGGCGCAGCCCCGCGGATGCGAAGAGCTCGCGCAGCGGCTCCGGCCCGCACACCCCGAAGCGCCGCCCCTCGTCCAGGTCGCGCGCGGACGGGTCGAGCTCCACCGCCGCATCCCAGAAGATGCGGATGAGCTGCATCTCGCCCGCGTAGTCCCACAGGTAGACCCCAACGGTGCCGCCGGGACGGACGATGCGCCGCATCTCGGCCACCGCGCGCGCGGGCTCGGGGACGAAGTTCAGCACCAGCCCCGAGACGGCCGCGTCGCAGCTGTGCGCGGGATCGGGGAGCGCCGTGGCGTCGGCCTGCGCGAACGTGGCGCGGGGGTCGCTCACCTGCGTGCGGGCGCCCGCCACGTACCCGGCCGAAAGGTCGAACCCGCGCACGCGGCGCGGCGCGGCGTCGCGGAGGATGGTGGAGGCCAGCGCGCCCGTGCCGCAGCCGACGTCCACCCACTCGAGGCCGTGGGGCAGATCGAGCCACCGCACGAACTCGGCGGCGACGGGCCGGCTCCAGCGCCCCACGTAGCGCTCGTACGCGTCCGCCGTCTGCCAGGTGTACTCCGTCATCTTGCTCCGGCGTGATCGATCGTCGGCTCGCGTCACGCGCGGCGCGTTCGCGGCTATCGCAATCGTAGCCGATCACCGATGCGGATGTCTACAGGCTGGACCCGGCGCCCGTCCCACCGCATCATGGATACGGCGGTGGATCTTTGGATCGGGCTGCGGGTTGCACGTCAGGATCTTCCGCCCTTTCGCGTTCATCCGCCGGGAGCGGGATGCGCGGCTGGAGGCGGACGACGACCATGCGAGCGGAGAGACGACGATGCGGACCGGTTACGCGCGGCGCGGCGCCGCGCTTTTGCGGCGGGCGGTGTTCGCGGTGGGGCTGATGGCGATGGCGGGGTGCTCCGACGTGCTCGCCGTGGCGGGCCTCTCGAACCTGTCCGGCTTCTGGACGGCGCCGTACGAGAGCGACCTGGACTTCTACCTGGACGTCGACGACGATCTCTACGGGCTGTACGGACGCGCCGGCTTCACGCGCACCGGCTCGCCCTCCGGCAGCGAGATCTGGATCGACGGCGAGCGCGACGGAGCCCGCGTGGTCTTCTACGCAGACGACTACCGCGCGGGCGACCGCCCGCTCTTCGAAGGCCACGTCACCGGCAGCGACCGCATCGACGGCATCCTGTACTTCGAGGTGATCCCCGAGCCCATCGTGCTGCGCCGGCGGTGAGCGACATCCGGCGGCCCTGAACGACAGTGGGTGGCTACGGACATGACGCCGCAGGTATCTCAGCCAGTCGTCTGCTGCTTCGCTCCGCGATAAATCCCGAGCGGATTGTTGGGTGATTCCAACGCGAGGGTGTCCAACTTCTCGCGCAACTTCGCAATCTGCTCGTCAGTCGGCGTGTTGGTGGATTCAAGCATCGCCTCCAGCTCCCGTCCGACTGCACCATACTTCGCACCGGCGATCCGATGCTTTTCCGCCCGCGCCGCCCATCCCAAGAACGTTTGTAAACTCGCAAGTACCGCCGCCACGACGCTCGCGAGACCCACCGCGATCTGCAGCCACAACGACGGCTGCTTCTGGAGAGTGGCAAACACGGACGTTCCAACCAATGTGGACAATGCGATCACGGGGATCCCCAGGGCATAGCTCTTTCGCCCAAAGTGATCGGCCGATCTGTAGTGCGCTCTCTGTGTGTGAGAGACTCGGTCATACCACTCGCGCAAGAAAGTTGGTTGTGTCATCGGCAGATCATCGTTGAGTTCCGCAAGCAACTGAGGCGTGGCGGTGAGCGGCTGGCCGCTCAGGTCGACACGTCCGCCTCAGAGTAGAGCTTCGGGCCCTCCCAGAGCCAGTTCACCGCCAGGTGGCGCTCCATCGCGATGCTCTGCGCCTTGCCGAACTCCGGGGGCTTCGCGCGGTCGATGCGCTTGCCGGCGATGGCTAGGTCGCCGTCCACCGGCGGCAGGCCGGTGATGTCGAGCGGGCCGAACCACGCCGTGGCGGCGAACTGCGCGAAATCCATCACCTGCGGCCGGAGGGTGTAGTCGCGCAGGCGCGCGTGCAGCCCCAGCAGCCGCTTGCGCAGCCCCTCGATCTTGTCGCTGATGGCGATCGCCGGGTGCTCCGACGTGCTCGCCGTGGCGGGCCTCACCAACCTGTCCGGCTTCTGGACGGCGCCGTACGAGAGCGACCTGGACTTCTACCTGGACCTCGACGACGATCTCTACGGCCTGTACGGACGCGCCGGCTTCACGCGCACCGGCTCGCCCTCGGGGAGCGAGATCTGGATCGACGGCGAGCGCGACGGCGCCCGCGTGGTCTTCTACGCCGACGACCATCGCGCAGGCGACCGCCCGCTCTTCGAGGGCCACGTCACCGGCAGCGACCGCATCGACGGCATCCTGTACTTCGAGGTGATCCCCGAGCCCATCGTGCTTCGCCGGCGGTGAGGCCGAACCGCGGCCACGGCGTGCTCGCGCACGGCCACGAACCGCGTTTCTATTCGGTCGAGACCCGCGGTTTGCTCCACATACGCCGGGGCGGCCTCCGGATCTCGTCGATGTCCTCGCAGATCTTCTCCCACTCCTGCTCCACCTCTGCCTGGATCGTCTCTTCGCGCGAATCGAGCAGGTCGATCAGGTCGTCCAGGCCGTCGCGCTCCATGCGAGCCTGCTGATCGCCGGCACGGGTGGCGAGGAGTTCCGGGTGCTGCGAAAGGTACCGGCCCACCGATGTGGCGACCCTGACGGCAAGGTCCAGCGGCTCGCGGAAAACGTCGACCACGCAGAGCTGCGCGACCCGCCTCCTGAACTCCGCCAGACGAGCCCCGGCGTGGCCCGTATCCACGAACTCTTCGGGCCACGGATGATCATCGGCCAGCACGAAGCAGAACATCGGCTTCGCGTGCCGCCGCGCCCAGTCGAACTCCTGCTCGGTGATCGACACGTCCGCCCGGGATGAGACACTTCCGTAGCGGCGCGCATAGATCCCCACGAACAGGTCACACCGGGTGATCTCGTCCAGCGACGCGGCGGCGGGCGCCTGTGGCCGTGCCCCGAACACCTCCATCCGTCCAACCTCGAGGCCCAATCGCTCCAGCGCGTCCTTCGCGGCTTCGCGATACATGGCCAGATCTACGAACGTGGAGCTGAGAAAGATGCGCATCAACCTGTAACCTCATATCTGCAGCGGCGGGCGCCTGTGGCCGTGCGCCGAACACCTCCACCCGTCCAGCCTCGAGACCCGATCGCTCCAGCGCGTCCTTCGCCGCTTCGCGACACATGTCCAGATCTACGAACGTGGAGCTGAGAAAGATGCGCATCAACCTGTAGCCTCGAATGTGGAACAGCCCCTCGGCACTTCGTTCACGGACGGGCGCTCTCGCCGCTCACGTGCCGGCGAGAGGGGGCGGGCGCTCAGGTCGACACGTCGGCGTCGGAGTAGAGCTCCGGGCCTTCCCAGAGCCAGTTCACCGCCAGGTGGCGCTCCATCGCGATGCTCTGCGCCTTGCCGAACTCCGGGGGCTTCGCGCGGTCGATGCGCTTACCGGCGATCGCCAGGTCGCCGTCCACCAGCGGCAGGCTGGTGATGTCCATCGGGCCGAACCACGCGGTGGCGGCGAAGTGCGCGAAGTCCATCGCCTGCGGCCGGATGGTGAAGTCGCGCATGCGCCAGTGCAGCCCCAGCAGCCGCTTGCGCAGCGCCGCGATCTCGTCGCGCGGCCGCAGCACGGGCGCGGCCAGCAGCGCGCGCGCCGCGTCGGCGTCCAGCATGCCCGCCGCGGGGAACACCGCCCGCGGGTCGGTCTCGTGGTCGTGCGGCGGAAGGTCGGCGCGGCCGAGGGCCCACAGCAGCACGACCAGGCCTTCCAGGCGCCACATCGCGTTGGTCTGCGTCTGCGGGTGCAGGGAGCCGGGTGGCGTGAGCAGCACCTCTCGCTCGTACTCCTCCATCTCCGCCTCGGCGCCCACCTCGCGCGCCCAGCTCACCAGCCGGCCGTGCGTTTCCGCGGCCTCCTTCTTCGGGGCGTTCTCCAGCACCCCGCGCATGGCCAGGGCGGCCAGCGCCAGCGCGCGGATCGCCACGCGTTCGGCGGCCGGCGGGTCCGGCTCGTAGTCGTCCTCGCCCTCCTCCAGATCCTCCGCATCCGCACTGACCCCAGCGTCCGCCGCCTCCGTCGCGCGCGGCCACTCTGCGGCGGGGTTCTCCATCACCGCGCCGCCGGCGCCGAACAGCACGCGGCCGCGCGCGTCGAGCAGCGCCGACGGGGTGAACAGCACGGCGTCGAGCAGCTGGGCCAGCTCGAGCACCGCCTGCCACCGCGGGTCGGTGCGGTCGGCCGCATGGGGGTGGAACACGGTGCCCAGCGTGAAGGCGAAGGTGCGCGTGAGCGTCATCACCCGCGCCTTGCGCGGCGTGTCGGGAAAGCGGGAGAAGTAGCCGCGCATCCCCTCCATCTGCTGCTTCCAGCCGGGCCCGGAGCAGTACGTGGGGTCGTAGTGGAGGACCAGCTTCTTCCGGCTCCAGAACGGGCCGAAGGTGGCGGTCAGCTCGAACCAGCCGTCGTCGCGCGGCACGTCGAGCGCCACGCTCCCCGCCAGCTCGCGCATCCGCTTCGCCACGGCGGTGCGGTTCAGCTCGTGCCCGAACAGCGAGATCGGTTCCATCGCCATTGCAGCTGCTACCGGAAAGTGAGGAGAGGAAGAGCGCTCATCCGCTCGCGGCTTCGACACGCGGGAACCAGCTCTCCCGGTGCTTCCGGCACACCGCCATGATCCACTCGAACCGGTCGGTGATGCCGTCGAACGCGGGGTCGACCGAGAGCGGCACACTGGCGTAGCGGGCCTGCGCGCGCAGCGATTCGACCGGCGTGTCGCGGATGGCGGCCAGGAGCGCGCGGTACTCGTCGGCGGTGATCTGGAAGGGCTCCCAGGTGGCGCCCGGGCTCATCCCGCCGTCGCTGCCGCCCTCCGCAAGGATCTGGTTCAGCATGCGGAACGGCGGGAGGACCCCGCACGCCGGCAGGGTGGGCACGTCGTTCACGAACGCCAGCAGGCTCGCCCGGTGGTCGCTGGGCGGATGATGAAACTCGTGCCGTCTGTACGCTACGGTTCGCATCGCGGGCGGTGCATGGGGCGAGCGCTGGCCTTCGGCGGGCCGCCCGGCGGCACCCCGGTGCGCGGACGCGGCCCGCTCCGCGCGATCGGCATCGCCACACGCGGTGACGATCGACAGCAGCGCCACGGAGAGGTGCTTCAGCATGGCGTCACCCAGGCGCCTACGGGCGCGGGGGCCGGGCTCCGCTGTCGCCGCGCGGCGGGAGCATGGCGCGCAGCACCTGCGGCGCCGAGGCGCGGTAGATGGTGCCGTGCGTCAGGTCCGGGCGCGGCATGTACTCCCAGCGCAGCCCGGCCGGCGCGTTCGCGCGGAGGATGTCGGCCAGGGCGGTGGTGGTGGACACGATGTCGTCTTCGTCGGCCGAGGACATGAACAGCGCCGCGCTCAGGGCAGGCCGCGACCGCAGGCGCTCGCGGGCCGCGCTCACCAGCTCGCCGCCGTTCCACCACAGGCTGGGGCTCAGCGCGATCCAGGTGTCGAACAGCGCGGGCTCCAGGAAGAACGTTTCCATGATGAACAGCCCGGCCAGCGATTCGCCGATGATGGCGGTTTCGTCGTTCACGCGATAGCGCCGGCGCACCTCGGGCATCAGCTCGTCGGCGATGAAGCGGCGGAACGCGGCCGAGCCGCCCACGCGCGGCGCGATGGCGCTGTCGCTGGCCACCCGCGTGGGGCCGGTCATGTCGCGGCGGCGCTGGGTGTTCTCGATCCCCACCACGATCACCGGCCGCATCTCGCCCGCGCGGATCGCCGAGTCGGCCGCCGCCGCCACGTGCGGGAAATCTTCCCGCACCCCGCCGTCGGGCATGTACAGCACGGGAAAGCTCGCCGCCCCCGCCACGCCGTAGCCGGGCGGCGTGTAGACGTTGATGCGGCGCGCCTCGCCCAGCACCGCCGACTGCAGGGTGAACGTCTCGTGCGGCGGCACCGCCTCCTGCGCCGCCGCGCCCGCGGCCACGCCGCCCACACCCGCCGCGGCGAGAAGAACCTGGACCAGCTTCATCGTGGATCGAAAGACAGGGGGTTGGACGGGCGATCGTGCGAGCGTCAGGTAATATGGAGGGTCGAGCCGTACCGCCGCAGCCCCAGCTTGCGCGCCAGCGCCTGCGATTCTTCGTTGCACCACGACGTGCTGTACAGCGGGATACGGCCCATCGCGCGGACAATGGCGGCCCACGCGGCCACCGCCTGCGCCGCATGGCCGCGCCCTCGAAAGGCGCACGCCGTTTCCACCCCCGCCTCGTGCGCCTCGGCGCCCGCTCGCACGCTGCCGCTGATCGACACCGCCTCGCCGCCGGCCAGCGCCACCGCCATCGGCTGGCGGGGGCCCACGTCATCCAACCACCCCTCCAGGTGCGGGCTCAGCACGTGCGCGTTCTCCTCCGTCACCAGCATCGTGTTCCCAGCGACCGGGAGCTCGCGGGGAAAGTGGTACACGGGCCCGGACCACACAGGGTACGAGCGCTCGACGCGGGCGAGCAGATCCTCGTACGGCTCCGAGCCCCAGGACGGCTCCAGGAATTCGTCGCCGGCGGGCTCGGCACGGCACACCGCCTCGATCTCGCGCGCCAGCGCGTCGTCCACGTCGTGGCGCGTCCGCAGCAGGCGCCCCCCGTCCACCACGCGGCCCAGGAAGAAGATCGGCGCGCGCCTCCCGTCCGGCTCGTTCACACGCAGCAGCCGCCCCGCGGCGTCGTGCGTGAACAGCGTTTCCACGTGCATCCGCATCAGCTCGCGGTCGGTCGGGCGCCCGCCGTGCTGTGTATCCACCTGTGAATGGTCCGGAGGGGAAGGTCGGCCGGCGGAAGATGCGAAGGTAATGCGAAGCGGGCTGCACGGCGAATCGTCGCCGTGCAGCCCGCC
>DASWMA010000403.1:0-2410 GCA_036399995.1 Longimicrobium sp.
ATCAGTGGGTTGATGCGCCGCTTGTGTTTTCGTTCCGAGCGTCCCGGCTTCGTCGGGCCACGTCGGGGCGGGGTCGAACCGGGTCCGGACGAGCCGCCGTCTGGCACCGTCACCGGCGGCTGAAGCCGCAGCAACGACTACGGGAAGCCTCGCAAGCTGCGCGAGGCTGCACGCGGGCTGGAGCGCGGAGTGCGCGACTCCAGGACCGCAGGCCGTCGCTTGGAAGCGCGAAGACACGGAGAACCGCGAGTTCTCCGTGTCTTCGTGGTCGTCGTTTTCGTTTCCCGAACCCGATCAGCGGTCGACGTCAGGCGGCTCCACGCTGCGCACCTGCTCGGCGGCCTGGCGGGTCTGCTCGCGCAGGTCCTGGGCGTCGCTGGCGAGCGCCTGCACGTCGCCGGTGCGCTCGTGCGCATCCTGGCGCACCTGCTCGATGCGCTCGCGGTTCTCGCGGAGCTGCTCGGCGCTGGCGCTGAGGGCCTCGGCGGCCTCGGCGCTGCGCTCGGCCACGTCTTGCTGGCGGCCGAAGGTGCGCAGGTCGTCCTGCGCGCGGATGTGGTCGGCGTTGGCGATGTCGGGGTGCGGATGGTCGGGGTTGCCGGCGGCGGCCGACTGCTCCACCTCGGCGTCGTGGGCGGCGTCGCCCGCGAGCTGGCGGTCACGCTCCGCCATCTCTTCCAGCTCACGCCCGTCGGGTCGGTTCTGCTCGGCCATGCTGCGCTCCCCCCGCTGTCGTTTCCACGTCTCGCTTCGGCGATTCCGGAGCGCGGAAGGGAGTGCAAGAGGTTCGCCAGCGGAGGCTGCCGCCCGCAGGCCGTCATCCCGCGCGAGCTTCGCCGCGCCACCCTCACCCAAAACCGCCTGGGAGAGGGGCTGGTCGAGAGTCCCAGCGGGCTGGGTAGCGACGTCGGCGCTCGCGTGGCAGGAGGGGAGACTCAGCAAGGCGTTGGCGGCCGAGAGGCTGTCGGGGTGAACCGATGCGTGAGGGATGCGCGCCCGGAGGGCCGGGACGCCGCCGCGCCCCGCATCGGCCGACGGATTCGCCACGAAGCATGTGGCGCGGCGGTGGCCCGGCGCCGTTGGCAACGGCGGTATCGTTGCCTACGGCGCGCGCAGCCCGGTACCGCGCCCCGGCGCGGTACACGCCCAAACCGCAGTGCGAGAGTTCGAGAGGTGCGAAAGTGCGAGAGAAACGGAGAAGGGGCTCCCCGATTCGCATCGAGGAGCCCCTTCCACGCTTCACCGACCCACGGCGCCTACTGGTACTGGATGTACAGCGGCTCCGGCCACAGCTGCAGCAGGTCCTGCGGCGTGGTGAGCGGGTCGCCCTTCTTGGTGTCGTTGTGGTAGAAGTTCTTCCACCCCGTGAACTGCGACGGGTGCGCCACGATGTAGTCGCGGTACGAGTCGTACTTCAGCCACGGCGCGCCCCACCCGTCCATGTGCATCACGAACTGCACCTCGGGGCGGAGCACCACCTTCTCCACGTCGGGCACCATGTTGCGCGTGAAGCGGTGGATGATCAGCACCTTGGGCGGCAGGTTGTTCTCGCGCACGATGCGCGTGAGCTGGTCCATCACCCAGTTGATGTCGGCCGCGTACATCGTTCCGATCCGCCGGCCCGGCACCACGCCGCCGCGCATGTAGAACTCGGGGTCCACCGCGAAGTGCACGTCGGGGCGCTTCAGGAACTCGTAGAAGCGCGGCATGATGCTGCGGATGTCGTCGGTGCCCACCTGCACGTCGAGGAACATGATCCCGTTGATCGACTTGGCCATCTGGTAGATGGAGTCGACCTGCTTGTCGCGGATCTGCGCCCGGTAGTGCCCCGAGGGGCCGGGGGCGCCCTGCGCCACCACCGCGATCAGGTGCAGCCCGGGGATCACCGGCGTGCCCGGGTCGGCCTGGCTCCACGCCTGCGCCTGGCGCTGCAGGCGCCGCAGCATCTCGTCGCGCGGGAACTCGCCCAGCGCGCCCATGCGCGTGGAGTTGGGGTTGCCGTAGTACACGATGATGCGGTTGCACGGCAACAGCGCGCCGTCGCGGAACGCCGGCATCTTGGGGTACCACCCCTCGTCCTTGGCGAAGATCGGGTTCTTCCCCGCGCCCGGGCGCTTGGCGGCCGAGTCGGCCCGCAGCGCGTTGGCCGCCGAGTCGAGCCGCGCCTGGCGCCGCTGCATGCACTGCTGCGCCTCGGCCGCGCTGTTGCCCATGGCGAACTTCGGGGCCGGCCCCTGCGCCGCCGCGCTGTCGCCGCCGCCCGCCTTCGCCGCGCCTTTGGTGGTGTCACCCGCGGCGCCGCCCTTCGCCTTCTGGTCACCGCCGCCGTTGTCGCCACCGCATGCGGCCAGCGACGTCGCAAGCGCGGCGATCGCCAGGCTGCGCAGAAATCCGTGCTTCAACGTTGTCT
>DASWMA010000404.1:0-2222 GCA_036399995.1 Longimicrobium sp.
CACCGGGCGCGACGACGAGACGCTGGCGCTGAAGGCGCTGCAGGCCGGCGCGCAGGACTACCTGGTGAAGGGGCAGGTGTTCGGCACCATGCTGGCCCGCAGCGTCCGCCACGCGATCGAGCGGGTGCGCACCGAGCAGTCGCTGCGCGAGGCCGAGGAGCGCTTCCGCGAGCTGGCCGACCACGTCTCGTCGGTCTACTGGCTGGCCTCGGGCGACGGCGGCGAGGTCCTGTTCCTGAACCCGGCGTTCGAGCGGGTGACCGGCCGCAGCCGCGAGGCGGTGTACGCCGACCCGTACTCGGCGCTGCAGATCGTGCATCCGGAAGACCGGCCGCTGCTCGAGCGGCGGCTGGCCGCCGGGCCCGGCGCGTGGGACGACGAGTACCGCATCGTGCGCCCCTGCGGCGAGGTGCGCTGGGTGCGCGACCGCGGCCGGCCGGTGCGCGACGCCGCGGGGCGGACGGTGCGGCTCGCCGGGCTCGTGGAAGACGTCACCGACACGCGGCTCGCGCAGGAGCAGATCCGCCTGCAGGCCCACCTCCTCGACGCGGTGGGCGAGTCGGTGATCGCCACGCACCTCGACGGCACCGTGTTCTACTGGAACCGCGCGGCGGAGCGCCTGTACGGCTGGAGCGCCGCCGAGGCGGTGGGGCGCAGCATCATGGAGCTGACCGTCCCCGAGATCTCGCGCGAAGAGGGCGAGCGGATCATGGCGCGCCTGGCCGTGGGCGAGTGCTGGCACGGCGAGTTCCTGGTCCGCCGCCGCGACGGCACCACCTTTCCCGCGCTGGTCAGCGACGCCCCGATCCTGGATCCCGCGGGGCGGCTGATCGGGATCATCGGCACCTCGAGCGACGTGTCGGCGCGCAAGCGCGCCGAAGAAGCGCTGCGCGACAGCGAGGCACGCTACCGGACGCTGTTCGAGACCATGGCGCAGGGGGTGGTGTTCATGGACGACCGCGGCCGGGTGCGTTCCGCCAACCCCGCCGCGCTGGAGATCCTGGGCCTCTCGCGCGACGAGATCCTGGAGCTCTCGGCCGATCACCCCCGGATGCGGATGCTGGACGAAGACGGCTCGCCCCTGCCGCGCGGCGAGTGCCCGGGCACCATGGCGCTGCGCACCGGCCAGGTGGCCGAGCGGATGGTGGGCGTGCACAACCCGGTGCAGCAGCGTTGCCGGTGGCTCCTGGTGCACGCCCGGCCGCAGCGTGCCTCCGGCGACGCCGCGCCCTGCGGCGCGTACGTGACCTTCACCGACATCACCGCCCAGCGCGAGGCCGAGGCCGCCCAGCGCGGTGCCCGCCAGAAGCTGGACGCGATCCTGCGCACCACCCCGCTGGCCACCATCGTGGTGGACCGCGGCGGGAAGGTGCTGATGTGGAACCCGGCCGCCGAGCGGATGTTCGGATGGACCGCCGACGAGGTGGTGGGCCACCCCTACCCGCTGGTTCCGGCGGATGGCGCGCCCGCCCCGCACGCCATCTTCGAAGACGCGTACGACGGCATCGTATGGAACGGCCAGGAGGTGCGCCGCCGCACGCGCGACGGAAGGGTGCTCGACCTGTGCCTGTGGAACGCCGGCCTGAGCGGCGGCGACGGGGAGCCGGTGGGGCTGGTGGGGGTGTTCGCCGACGTCACCGAACGGAAGGCGCTGGAGGCGCAGTTCCTCCAGTCGCAGAAGATGGAGGCGGTGGGGCGGCTCGCGGGCGGCGTTGCGCACGACTTCAACAACCTGCTCACCGCCATCACCGGCCACACGGGGCTGCTGCTGGAGAACGCGGTGGAAGGGAGCGAGCAGCACGACGACCTGATGGAGATCCGGCGCGCGGCCGAGCGCGCGGCTTCGCTCACCGGCCAACTCCTGGCCTTCAGCCGCAAGCAGGTGCTGCGGCCGCGCGTCCTGGACCTGAACGCCGTGGTCGGCGACACCGAGGCCATGCTGCGGCGCCTGATCGGCGAAGACGTGGAGATGGTGATCCAGTGCCGCGCCCGCATCCCCACCATCCGCGCCGACCGGGGCCAGGTGGAGCAGGTGCTGGTCAACCTGGTGGTGAATGCCCGCGACGCGATGCCCACGGGGGGAAGGCTCACCATCGCCACCGACGCGGTGGTGATCACCCCCGAGAACGCGCAGGAGCATCCCTACGACGTGCGGCCCGGCCCGTACGTGCGCGTCACCGTCAGCGACACCGGTGTCGGGATGCCGCCCGAGGTGGCCTCTC
>DASWMA010000405.1:0-2409 GCA_036399995.1 Longimicrobium sp.
CGCGCACGGGATGCGGGCGCTCTGCGGCGGCGAAGCGCTTCCGGCGGAGCTGGCGTCGGCGCTGCGGAGCCGGGTCGGCGCGCTGTGGAACGTGTACGGGCCCACCGAGACCACCATCTGGTCCACCGCCGAGCCGGTCCGTGGCGACACCGCCGGCGCCAACGTGCCGATCGGCCGTCCAGTGGCCAACACGCGCGTCTACCTTCTCGACGAAGGGGGCGAGCCGGTGCCGGTGGGGGTGGCGGGCGAGCTCCATATCGGCGGCGCGGGGGTGGTGCGCGGCTACCTGGGGCGTCCGGAGCAGACGGCGGAGCGCTTCGTCGCGGACCCGTTCTCGGGTGCCGCGGGGGCGCGGCTGTACCGGACGGGCGACCTGGCGCGGTGGCGGCCGGACGGAACGATCGAGTTCCTGGGCCGCACCGACTTCCAGGTGAAGGTCCGTGGCTTCCGCATCGAGCTGGGGGAGATCGAGGCGCGGCTGGCGGAGCACCCGGGAGTGCGCGAGGGGGTGGTGCTGGCGCGCGAGGACGTGCCGGGTGACGTGCGGCTGGTGGCGTACTTCGTCGGCGCGGCAGAGGATGCGGCCGCCGGCGCCGTGGACGCCGAGGCACTCCGTGCGCACCTGTCGGCGTCCCTCCCCGCGTACATGGTCCCCGCGGCGTACGTGCGGCTGGAGAGGCTGCCGCTCACGCCGAACGGGAAGCTGGACCGCAAGGCGCTGCCGGCCCCGGAGGGGGACGCGTATGCCTCGCGCGAGTACGAGGCACCGGTGGGCAAGGTCGAGGTGGCTCTCGCGGAGGTCTGGGCGGAGCTGCTGAACGTGGAGCGGGTGGGCCGGTGGGACAACTTCTTCGGGCTGGGCGGCCACTCGCTGCTGGCGTTGCAGGTCGTCTCGTGGGTGCGGCAGGAGATGGGGGTCGAGCTCCCGCTGGCCGACGTGTTCGAAAAGCCCGTGCTCGCGGATCTCGTCGGACGGATCCTGGAGCTTCGCCTCGCCCGGTTCGATCCCGAAATCCTTGCACGCCTCGCGCAGCTCGTTCGCGAGCCCGGCGCGTAAACCGCCGCCATTCGGGAGGTGCGATGCCCCGTCGCTCGCACCTCCGCAACCCAGGCAGTTGTCCTTGAACATGCTGAATCTTTCGACCGCCGAGCGCCCGGGGCTCCCCACGGCCATCGCCCCGATGCAGGCCGCGGCGGAGCACGGGAAGGCGACGCTCTCCGACGCGCCCGGGCTGCTGGAGCTGCCCACCGACCATGCGCGTCCGGCGCGGCAGGACCATGCCGGGGCCCGCGTGGGGGTGGAGCTCGACGAGGCGCTGAGCGCGGGGCTCGAAGCACTCTCGCGGCGGCACGGGGCCACGCCGTACGTGACGCTCCTGGCCGGGTGGGCGACCGTGCTGAGCCGGCTTTCGGGGCAGGCGGAGGTGGTCGTCGGAACGCCGGCGGCAGGCCGCGGGTGCGGGGAGAGAGAGGGGCCGGCCGGCCCGGTCGACGACCTTCTGGCGATCCGGGTCGACCTCTCCGGCGCGCCCACCGTGGCCGAGCTGCTGGAACGGGTGAAGAAGCTGCCGCGGCCTGCGCGCAGCCTGTCGCACCACCCGCCGTTCCAGGTGACGTTCGCGTGGCGGAACACGCCCGGGGGCGACGGTCTGCCGATTCCCGCGGTGGACGTGGGCGGCGGCCTCGCCGGTGACGTGGAGGGTGTGGGCCCCTCGTCGCACGTACGGGCGGAGTTCGACCTCTCCCTCGAGCTGGGCGAACGGGAGGGGCGGATCGCCGGCAGCGTGACGTATGCGACGGCGCTCTTCGAACGGGCGACGGTGGAGCGCTGGACGGGCTACCTGCGGCGGGTGCTGGAAGGGATGGTGGCGGACGAGCGGGGGAGCGTGGAGCGGCTGGAGCTGCTCCCTGATGCCGAGCGCCGCCGGGTGGTGGACGAGCTCAACGACAGGCGGGCGGAGTACCCGCGCGAAGCATGCGTCCACGAGCTCTTCGAAGCCCAGGTGGAGCGCACGCCCGGCGCGGCCGCGGTCGTCTGGGAAGACGAGACGCTGGGCTACGCGGAGCTGAACGCGCGTGCGAACCGGCTGGCGCACCACCTCCGCGCGCTGGGCGTGGGCCCGGACACCCGGGTGGCGCTCTGCGTGGAGCGCGGGGTGGAGATGGTGGTGGCGATGCTGGCCGTGCTCAAGGCCGGCGGAGCGTACGTGCCGCTGGATCCATCGTACCCCGACGAGCGGCTGCGCTACATGCTGGCCGACGGCCGTCCCGCGGTGCTGCTGGCGTCGCGGCCGCAGGCGGCGCGGTTCGCGGCGGCCGGCGTGCCGGTGCTCGACCCCGCGGACGAAGCGGCGTGGGCGCATCTCCCCGCCACCGCTCCGCGGCCGGCGGGGCTCTCGCCCGACCACC
>DASWMA010000406.1:0-13242 GCA_036399995.1 Longimicrobium sp.
CATCCGTCGGGCGCGGCGGCGTCCCGGCCCTCCGGGCGCGCATCCCTCACGCAAGTGCACGGTGCGAGCTTCGATGTGTGAGGATCCCTCGACCTTCGTACCGGCTACTGCGTGGAAACCACCGGAAGCGCGTCCTTCTCCGCCAGCATCCCCACGATCCGCTCCAGCCAGCGCTGGTCCGTCTCGTCGAACGCCGCGGGGAGGGTGCTGTCCACGTCGAGTACGGCGATCAGCTCGCCGCGCGCGTCCAGCACCGGCACCACGATCTCCGACGCCGACGCGCTGTCGCAGGCGATGTGGCCGGGAAAGGCGTGCACGTCTTCCACCAGCTGCGTGCGCCGCTCGCGCGCCGCGGCGCCGCACACCCCGCGGGCGAAGTCGATCTCCAGGCACCCCATCGTTCCCTGGTACGGCCCCACCAGCAGCCGCGTGGGGCCCACGCGGCGGTAGAAGCCGGTCCAGAAGTAATACGGAAACGCGTTGTGCAGCAGGCAGACCACCGTGGTCATCCCGGCCAGCAGGTCCGGCTCGCCCGCGATGGCCGCCTCGATCATCGCCGCCACCTCGCCGTAGCGCTCCTCCTTGGCGGCCGCGTCCATCCGCAGCTCGCCCGTCCTGTCCGCAACCAGCGTCTGCTCCGCCATCCCCGCTCCCGTGTGCGCATGATCCGTTTTGAACCGGCGCGTCGCATACACCACCGTGCCCCGCAGGCTCCGCTGCTTGGCGACAAATTGCTGACGCGGCGCCGGGAACATATGAATTACATCCTGGTAAATGCATGCGTCGTAACCACTTAACTATCAGGAGCGCACAGATGCAGAACCTCTTCCGTATGTTCGCGGCCGCGGCGGTGCTGACCGTGGCGGCTTCGGCGGCGCAGGCCCAGGCCACGGGCGGCACCGGCGTCAGCTTTTCGGGCGGCACCATGAACTACGACCTGTCGGGCACCGGCAACACGCCCGCGCTGGCGCTGCGGGCCGACTTCCCGCTCGCCTCGGTGTTCCGCCTGGAGGCCGGCGTGGTGGCGGCCAGGCCCGACCAGCAGTTCGGCGACGACCCCACCTTCATCATCCCCGAGGTGCAGCTGCAGGCACAGCTTCCGCTGGGCCGGGTGGCGCCGTACGTGGGCGCCGGGATCGGGATGACGCGGCAGTTCGAGAGCGAGGTGGGGAGCAACTCCGACGTGGCGTTCTCGGCCGGCGCCGGGGCGCGCGTGGCGCTGGCGCAGCGGCTGGCCGGCATCGTGGACGGACGCGTGCACGCCATCGGCAGCGGCTTCACCGGCACCACCGCCGAGCTGAGCGTGGGCCTCCGCTGGCGGATGGGCGGCTCGTCCGCGCCCACCGCGAGCGCGTCGCGGGCGCTTCCCGCCCCGCGCTGAAGCAGCGCTCGGAACCACACTGACGGCGGCGGCCGGGGATCTCCGATGATCCCCGGCCGCTTTTCATTTCGTCCGTCCGCGTCCGCTGACGTTACCCGCCCCCGGTGATCGAAATCCTTGTAAAGCGAACAGAGTGACGATAGCTTTTCGGGCCTTCCCGTTGCGAGCCTCACCTCCTCCAGCGCCCGAAATGTACCTCGTCTTCATCGATGGCTCCGGCAACACCGGGATGGACCTGGCCCACCCCACCAGCACGGCCTATTACCTGGTGGCGCTGGCGGTGCACGGCAGCCGCGCGCGTGCGCTGGAAGACGCCGCCACCGACCTGCTCGTGCGTCGCTTCGGCGAGGGGTGCCGGCGGGCGGGGTGGGAGTGCAAGGGGAGCGACCTGTACCGCGGCCAAGGCCCCTGCGCCGCGATGGCGCCCGCCGAGCGGGTGGCGCTCTACGGCGAGCTGCTGGCCCTGCTCACCGAGCACCGCGCCGAGATCATCTGGATCGGGATCGACAAGCCGCGCCTAGCGGCGCGCTACAGCAAGCCAATGCACCCGCACAAGCTGGCGTTCATCTACCTGATGGAAGACATCGAGCGCTTCCTTCGCGAGCGCCGCAGCTACGGGCTGATCGTGTCGGACGAGGAGAAGGAGATGGAGAGCCAGGTGCTGGAAGACCTGTCGCGCTACAAGGAGATGGGGACCTCGTTCGGCCACAGCCCCCTGGACCTGCGCTGCATCGTGGACAACGTGCACTGGGTCAAGTCGCACAACAGCCGGCTGATGCAGCTGGCCGACATCTGCGCCTACCTGTGCCAGCGCCAGTCGCGCGACCGCGGCAAGACGTCGGCGACCGCGCAGGCGGTGCAGCGTTTGTGGGAGGGCGTGTGCCCGCGGGTGTGGCGCGGGCGGATGTGGCCGAGGTGAGCCGGGCAGGGTACAAAAACACGTGCGCAGCCAAGGCGAGGTGACCCTCGCTGGGGCTCCGCTGCTGCGGTGCCCGCTCTCGGCTGCGCCATACGTGTGAACAAAGTATACAACCGCGCCGGCCCCTCGTCAAGAGGCGCCGCTTTCCTCCGCATCCGCAACGCTTTGCGCGGCCCGTGCCCAGCCGGCCAGCAGCAGCGCCTCGCCCACCGCGTCGGCCAGGTACACGGGGCGGATCACGCGCCGGGCGGTGTAGACCACGTCGATGGCGGCCAGCACCGCCGCCGTGCCCGCGGCCATCGCGGCGACCTCGGGGGTCACGCGGCGCCGCACCCCGGCCGCGATCAGCACGCCGCCCACCACGCCCACCGTCTTCACCAGCCAGCGGTCGGTCTTGGGGCCGGTGACCGCCTCGAAGCTGCGCATGGAGACGAACGGCCACACCCCCGTGGCCGCGAAGTAGCCGCCCTGCACCAGCGCCATCGTCTCCGCGCGGCTGAACGGGCGCGGGGAGCGGCCGTCTCCGCCGTCGGTGCCGACGGCGCGCAGTGGAGGGCGTTCGCCGTCCACGTTCCCCGTCACCCCTCGCGCCCCAGCGCCAGCTCGGCGGCGGGCGCGGGGTGGCCGGCGTCGAGCAGCGCGCGGAAGCGGCGCAGGTCGCCGCGGACCATCTCGCGCGGCGCTTCGTGGAAGGCCTGCGCGATCGCCTCGCCGATCACGCCGCCGGGCGGGTCGAACTCCACGAAGTAGCGGATCTCGGCCTGCCTTCCCTCGCCGCCGGTGGGGAGGAACTGCACCCATCCGCGGTTGGGGAGCTCCGACCCGGGGAGCGACTCCCACGCGATCAGCTCGCCGGGGCTGTCTTCCACCACCTGGCTCTCCCACGTCCACGAGCGCCCCATCGGCCCCGTGGCGGTCCAGCGCGAGCGCGTGTCGTCGAGCACCTCCACCGAGACGATGCGGTCCATGTACCTGGGCGCGCTGGTGAAGTCGCGCCACACGGCGTAGGCCTGGTCGGGCGGGTGGTTCACGGTGATGGAGGCGTGCACGCTCACGCCCGCGTCGTCGGCCAGGGCGGGGCGGCCGCGCGGCTCGCGGCGGCGGCCCGAGGTGTCGATCCCCGCCGCGCCGTACAGGGGGCAATGCCCCGACGCGCCGCGCGCGATCAGCGCCGCGCCCGCGGCGCCCAGCAGCGCGCCGGCCACGCCCTTCTGGCGCGCGCCCAGCAGCGCCAGCCCGGCGCCCCCCAGCACCGACGCCAGGCGCTCGTTGCGGTCCAGGTTCACGTCGCCCAGGCGGAGACGTCCAGCGATTTCGGCCACGATCCATTCCTCCCGATTGAGCGTGTCTGGGGCGCGGCGGGGTGCAAGGAGCGCGCCGGTTGGAGCGGTCGATCCGGCGGCCGTACGGGTTGCGCCGGCCACCGCCCGCACGAGAGATTCCGCGCTTGAACCGGCCGCCGCAAGCCCGCGGCTTTCGCACCTTCCGCCGCCGCTCCCGCTCCGCCATGCCCACACGTCCGCACGCGGGGTTCGCCTCGGTGGTGTTCGACTGCGACTCCACGCTGGTTTCGGTGGAGGGGATCGACCAGCTGGCGCGCGGCGGCCATGCCGACGCCATCCGCGCGCTGACCGACGCGGCCATGCAGGGCGAGGTGGCGCTGGAGGAGGTGTACGGCCGCCGGCTGGAGATCATCCGCCCCACGCGCGGGCAGGTGGAGGCGGTGGGGCGCGAGTACGTGGCGGCGCTCCTCCCCGACGCGCGCGAGGTGGTGGCGGCGCTGCGCTGGCTGGGGAAGACGGTGCGGATCGTGAGCGGCGGCCTGCGCCCGCCGGTGGAGCACGTGGCGCGCGAGCTGGGGCTGGCCACGGCCGACGTGGCGGCGGTGGAGATCGAGTTCGGCGCCGACGGCGCCTACCGCGGCTTCGACAGCGCCTCGCCCCTCGCCCGCAGCGGCGGCAAGGAGGGGGTGATCGGGGCGTGGAACCTTCCCCGGCCCGCGCTGCTGGTGGGCGACGGCCACACCGACCTGGAGGCGCGCCCGGCGGTGGACGCCTTCGTGGCCTACATGGGCGTGGTGTGGCGCCCCGCCGTGGCCGAGGGGGCGGACTTCCTGCTGCGCGGCCTGAGCCTGGCGCCGGTGCTGGCGCTGGCCGCGGGCGCCGCCGACCGCGAGCGGCTGCAGGCGAGCGAATGGGCCGACGTGCTGGCCCGCGGCGAGGCGGCGCTGGCCGGTTGATGGGCGGATCGCCTTCGCTGCGTCGCTCGGATGAATGATTCGCGGCGCATCGATCTGGAATCCACCGCAGGCATGAGCGACGACAACGCGATCGGCGGCCGTCGCACCGGCGATCGTGGACGTCCCGGAAGAACAGGCAGGTGCCATCCGCCCGGCGGTGCGGTTTCGGATGTGCCGCGCAGGTGCGAGACTGTCACCCGGCCGGAACGCACTCGCGCACTGCCGCACCGGCGCGCCTGCAGGTTCGCACCCAGCACCTCGCACTCGAGCACTCGTTTCGAATATGCCGTCCGACTTCGGCCGTTTCTTCCTCCCCGGCCCCACCGAGGTGCACCCGGAGGTCCTGCAGGCGATGACGCGGCCCGTGATCGGGCACCGCGGCAGCGAGATGTCGCGCATCCTGGCGGAGTGCGACCCCGTGCTGCGAAGCGTCTTCCGCACCTCGCGCCCGGTGTACGTCGCATCCTCATCCGCCACGGGGCTGATGGAGGGGTCGATCCGCAACGGCGTGCGGCGCAAGGCACTGGCGCTGGTGAACGGCGCCTTCAGCAAGCGCTATCGCGACCTGGTGGCCGACTGCGGCCGCGAGGTGGAGACGTACGAGGTGGCGCCCGGCCAGTGCCACGACCCCGCGCAGGTGGCCGGGCGCCTGCGCGCCGGCGGCTTCGACGCGGTGACGGTGGTGCACTCCGAGACCTCGTCGGGCGTGCTGAACCCGCTGGCCGAGATCGCCGAAGCCGTCCGTGGCGCGGAGCGAGAGACGGGGGACGAGATCCTGGTGCTGGCCGACGGCGTGACCAGCGTGGCCGGCGCGCTGGTGGAGGCGGAGGCGTGGGGGCTCGACTTCCTCCTCACCGGCTCGCAGAAGGCGCTGGCGTTGCCGCCGGGGCTGGCGTTCGGCGCGGCCAGCGAGCGGATGATGGCGCGCGCGGCCACGCTCACCGGGCGCGGGCAGTACTTCGACCTGCTCGAGTTCGAGGCGTACTGGAAGAAGCACCAGACGCCCAACACCCCCGCCGTGTCGCTGATCTACGCGCTGGCCGAGCAGTGCCGCCGCATCGCCGCCGAAGGGGTGGAGGCGCGCGCCGAGCGGCACTGGGCCATGGCGCGGCGCTGCTGGGCGTGGGTGGACGAGGGCGGGGCGGCGCGGGGGATGTCGCTCTTCGCGCCCGAGGGGTGCCGCTCGCCCACCGTCACCTGCATCGGCGTGGATGGACCGGTGCCGGCGACGGAGATCGTGGCGAGGCTGAAGGCACGGGGGTGGACCATCGGCGGGGGGTACGGGCCGCTGAAGGAGACCACCATCCGCATCGGACACATGGGAGACCACACCGTGGAAGAGCTGGACGCGCTGCTGGCGGTGATCGAGGAGGTGGTGAAGTGAGCGAGCCGCGCTTCCGCGTGCTGGTGACGGACGAGATCGACCCCGAGGGGCTGGCCGTCCTCCGCGCGCGCCCCGAGATCGAGGTGGTGGAGCGGCCCACGCGCCCTCTCCCCGAGTTGCTGGACGAGATCGGGAGCTTCGACGCCTTCATCGGCCGCAGCGCCACGAAGGTGACCGGCGAGCTGCTGCGCCACGGCGACCGGCTGCGCGTGGTGGGGCGCGCGGGGGTGGGGGTCGACAACATCGACATCCCCACCGCCACGCAGCTGGGGATCGCGGTGATCAACGCGCCGGGGGGGAACACGGTCTCCGTGGCGGAGCTGTTCTTCGGCGTCCTCCTCTCGCTGGCCCGGCACGTGGCGCGGGCCGACCGCTCGATGCGCGAGGGGCGCTGGGACCGCAGCAAGCTGGGCGGGGTGGAGATCCGCAACCGCACGCTGGCCATCGTGGGGCTGGGCCGCATCGGCAGCGAGGTGGCGCGGCGGGCGCGCGCCTTCGGGATGCACCTGGCGGCGTACGATCCCTTCATCGCCCCGGGCCGGTTCGAGGAGCTGGGGGTGGAGCGGGTGGAGAGGCTGGGCGACCTGCTCGACCGGGCGCACGTGCTGACCGTGCACACGCCGCTCACGCCCGAGACCAGGGGGATGATCGGCGCCGGCGAGCTGGCGCGGCTCCCGCGCGGCGCCTTCGTGCTGAACCTGGCGCGCGGCGGGATCGTGGCCGAAGACGCGCTGATGGACGCGCTGCGGAGCGGCCGCATCGCCGGGGCGGCGCTGGACGTGTACACCACCGAGCCGCTGGCCGCCGACCACCCGCTGCGGCAGATGGAGAACGTGATCCTCACGCCGCACCTGGGCGCCTCGACGACGGACGCGCAGCGCAGCGTGGCGATCGAGGCGTGCGAGTCGGTGCGCGACGCGCTGCTGACCGGCGACCTGTCGGCCGCCATCAACGCGGCGGGGGTGGGCGGCGCCGCCTGGGCCGACCTGCGGCCGCTGCTGAACCTGGCCGACCGGCTGGGGCGGCTGGGGCGCGCGCTCCTTCCCGGGCCGCTCAACAGCCTGGAGCTGCGCTACGCCGGCAAGCGCGACCAGGCGCCGCGCCCGCTGCTGCTGGCCGCGCTGATGGGCGCCATCCGCGACGTGGTGGACCGGCGCAACGTCAATCTCGTCAACGTGCACCACGTGGCGGCCGAGCGGGGGATCGAGACGGCGTTCACGCACGTGGACGGCCCCGGCGAGCTGGGCGAAGAGATCGAGCTGCGGCTGGAGGGCGGCGACCGCAGCATCCGCGTGGGCGGCGCGCTGCTGGGCGAGGTGCAGGGGCGCATCGTGCGCATCGGCGCCTTCCGCGTGGACGTGGCGCCGCGCGGCAACATGGTGGTGCTGCGCAACCGCGACGTCCCCGGCGTGATCGGCCGGGTGGGCACGCTGCTGGGCGAGGCGGGGGTGAACATCGCCGAGTACCACCAGGCGCGCCTCCAGGTGGGCGGCGAGGCGCTGGCCGCCATTTCGGTGGACGGCCCGATGCCGCGCGAGGTGTGCGACCACCTGTCGTCGCTGCCGGAGGTGCTGGACGTGCGCCAGGTGGACATGGAGTAGGCGTTCGCTCGGTTGAACAGGTGCGTGAGTGCGTGAGTGCGTGAGTGCGTTCGGCCGCGGTGCGGCGGCAGGCACCGTCGGCGTGACGGAGGGTCGGCGAGGAGGGCGTGGATGCGGGTGGAGCACGTGGCGGTGTGGACGGCGGAGCTGGAGCGGCTGCGCGCGTTCTACGAGCGCTACTTCGATGCGGCGGCGGGCGAGCTGTACCGGAGCGCGACCCGGCCGGGCTTCGTCTCCCGCTTTCTCACCTTTCCGGCGGGCGGCGCGCGGCTGGAGCTGATGAGCATCCCCGATCTCGGCGCGGTGCCGGCGGCGCCGGCCGGCGGGTACGCCCACCTCGCCGTCTCCGCCGGCTCGCGCGACGCCGTGGTCGCCCTGGTCGAGCGGATGCGTGGGGAGGGCATCCGCGTCGTCTCCGAGCCGCGCGTGACGGGCGACGGGTACTTCGAGGCGGTGGTGGAGGACCCGGACGGCAACCTGGTGGGAGATCACCGCCTGACCGAAGCGCGCGGAGCGAGATGCGCCGATCTCCGCTCCGTGCACCATCGCCGCGGCCGCGCCATGGCCAGTAGTCCGCGAAGGCGGACTTCGTGTGGTCGTTGCCGCGGATTCATCCGCCCAGGCCGCAGTGCCGTGGATCGGCCGTCGACCGAGCACACCGGTGCGATCCGCCCGGTGCCCCCACCGATCCAACGCCCACCGCCGTTCGTGCATCCAATCCACCATTCCGTCGCCTGGGACCGGGAGAGGGTGGGTCGATCCGGGCGCCGCATGGTGCCGCGAACCGACGATTTGGCGCCCGTACGGCTTCCCCGATCCGCCCCCGCGGATGTAAACTTGTCCGGCGCTTCCCCGATCACACTTCCCGTCGACCATCCTCCGGCCCGCTGAGCCCCGCGGCCGGTCTCCACTCGGGCCCCCGCGCCCACCGCAGCAGGTCTTGATGAACGAGCCGTCCGATCGCCCTTCCGGGTTTCTGCACGAGCTGAAGCGCCGCCACGTGGTGCGCGTGGGCCTGGCCTACGCGGGTGCCGCGTTCGTGCTGCTGCAGGGCGTGCAGCTGCTGGTGGAGGCCTCGTTCTTCTCGCCGCAGACGTTCCGCACGCTGGTGGTGGCGGCGATCGTGGGCTTCCCCATCGCCCTGCTGCTGGGGTGGTTCTTCGACCTCACCCCCGAAGGCGTGCGGCTGTCGGGCGGCGAGGGCTCGGCGGGGCGGCTGATCGCGCGGCTGCGTCCGCGGGCGGTGATGCTGGGCGGCACCGTCGCGGTGCTGGCCGCGCTGACGGGGCTGGCCGTGTGGCGCCGCCCAGCCGCCTCCGCCTCCACGCCCGCGGGGGACGTGGTGGCCGAGGGCGAGGCGATCGCCATCCTCCCGTTCGCCACCACCGGCGATGGGGTGAGGACGCTGGAGCAGGGGCTGGTGGACCTGCTGTCGCGCAGCCTGAACGGCGTGGGCGAGATCCGCGTGGCCGACCCGCGCGCGGTGCTGGCCCGCTGGAAGGAGTTCATGGCCGACGGCCAGGCCACGATGGACGAGAAGCTCGCCATCGCCGCCGAGACCAACGCCACCTCGTTCCTCACCGGGAGCGTGGTGGCGGTGCAGAAGAAGGTGCGGATCAACGCCGACCTGGTGGGGCTGGACGGCCGGCGCCTGGCCACGGTCCAGGTGGACGGCAGTGACGGCGACCTGCTGTCGCTGGTGGACAGCCTGAGCGTGGCGGTGCTGCGCGAGATCCTGCGCTCGTCGCGGCCGCTGCCGGAGATCGACGTCAGCGCCATCACCAGCTCGAACATGGACGCGCTGCGTGCGTTCCTGGCGGGGGAGCGGTACTACCGCGCGTCGGCGTGGGACCAGGCGATGGAGTCGTTCGCCACGGCGGTGGAGCGCGACACCCTGTTCGCGCTGGGCTACTACCGGCTGGCGGGCGCCGCGGGGTGGGGCGGAAGCGACGACATCCGCAACCAGGCGCTGGACCGCGCCATCCGCCTCCTGCCGCGCCTCCCCGCGCGCGAGCAGATCCTGGTTCGCGCCGAGGCGCTGCGCCGCGCCGGGAACCGGGCCGCGGCCGTCGACACGATGAGCGCGTACCTGGAGAAGTATCCCGACGACCCCGAGGCCACCTTCCTGATGGCCGACGACCTGTTCCACCTGCAGAACGAGACCGCCCCGCCCACCAGCAAGCCGGCCGAAGACGCCCTCTGGCTGTTCGACCGCACGCTTTCGCTCGACCCGTCGTTCACCCCCGCGCTGATCCACCCGCTGGAGGTGGCGTTCCGCACGGGTGACGCCGCGCTGGCGCGCCGCTACCTGGAGAACCTGGAGAAGGTGCGCGCGGTGGACCGCGAGGCCGTGGCCGTGTACCGCGCCGCGCTGGCCGCGCTCGACCAGCCGCAGAACGCCGTGCTGGTGCGCACGGCGGTCGAGCGCGCGGTGGCGGCGCGCCGGGCCGCCTCGCGCGACCTGGTGTGGCAGGCGCGGCGCACGGTGGCCGACCCCCTGCTGCGGCTGGCCATCGCCCTGCCCGCGGCCGAGCGGGGGGCGGTGGCCGAGCTGCTGCGCGCGGCCCCCTCGTCCGCGTCGGAGCAGGGGGCCGCCACGCGCGCGCTGTTCGACCTGCTGATCGCCGAGGGGAAGCTGTCGGAGGCGCGCGACGTGCTGCGGCGTGCGTCGGTGCAGCGCACCATCGACCGCCACACGCTGGCGCAGCTTTCCTACTTCCCCGTGCTGCTGGGGTACACGGCCGAGCCGCTGCTGGCGTCGCCCGGGCTGCCGCCGCCGGCCGCGGGGCAGGCGGCCGCGCTGGTGCTGCGCGCGGTGGAGCGGGGCGACGCGGCCGCGCTGCGGCAGGCGCTGCCGCAGGTGGCCGCCGCGCCGGTCACCGACACCGCCTTCCGCGCGGTGATCCTGCGTGCCGGGCAGGGGTTCGCGCGGATGCTGGAGGGCGACACCGTGGCCGGGCTGCGCGACGTGGAGTCGGCGCTCGACGCGGCCGGCTTCCGCCCCAGCAACGTGCTGGAATCGCTCTGGCTGCAGTGGCTGGCGTCGGCCGCGCTGCACCCCGCCACCCGCGACCGGGCGCTGCCGATACTGGAGCGGCCGTGGCCCGGGCGCACCGTGCTGGACGTGCGCCGCCGCTTCGCCCTGGCGCGCGGGCTGGAAGCCGCCGGCCGGGCACAGGACGCCGCCCCGCACTACCGCGCGTACGCCGCCGCCCACTCTGCGGCGGACCCGGCGCTGGGCTCGGATGCCCGGCTGCAGCACGCCCGCCGCGCGCAGCAGCGGACGGCGGCGCAGTAGACCGCTTCGCGCCGGAGCGCGTTCCCCGCGCCCGGCCCCTTCACCCCAACGACGGCAATCGATGCTTCGCAGAAGCCAGATCTTCGCCCTCTCACTCTCCGCCGCCGCGTTGCTCGCGCCGGGGCTCGCCGCGCAGGGCCACGCGCATCACGGCTCGCCGGCCGATTCGGCGGAGGTGGCCGCGACGGTGGACCGCTACCACCGCGCGATCTCGACGGGCGACAGCGCCGCGGCGCTCGCGCTGCTCACCGACGACGTGGAGATCCTGGAGAGCGGCGGCGTGGAGAGCCGGCAGGAGTACCGCTCGCACCACCTGTCGGCCGACATCGAGTTCGCGCGCGGGGTGCCCAGCCGGCGCGGGCCGCTGCGCGTGAAGGTCGCCGGCGACGTGGCGTGGACCACCTCCACCAGCACCAGCGAGGGCCAGTTCCGCGGCCGCGCCGTCAACTCCGCGGGCGCGGAGCTGATGGTGCTGCGCCGCACGCCGCGCGGGTGGCGGATCGCGGCGATCCACTGGTCGTCGCGCACGCGGCGAGCGCCGTAAGCTTCCGCGGCCGTTTTGCGTCGCAGGTCCTCCGCGCTGAACGTGCGGGGGACCTGCGGCGTTTCGGGTGCGCCGTCGCCCATGGAGCAACCCCGTCCTGCACCCGTTTCGGTAACAGATTTCGGCCCGGCCCGGCGCTTGCAACCATTCCCGTCCGGAGGATATCGGCACACCGAGACACGCGCGAGGAAGCGATGGGACTCCGGCAATGGATCCGGGCGCGCACGGCCCAGGCGGGGAATGATTCCGCGCCCGTGGCCTCGCTGGTCCGTTCGATGGTTGGCAAAGACGAAGCGCCGGTGCACGCCCTGGGCGAGTACACCGCGGCCACGTATCCGTCCGTTCTGGCGGACGCACTGCGGCGGCGCAACGCGGTGGCCGACGAGCTTCGGGGGATGGACATCGCCACGGAAACGGGGCGGCGCGAGAACCTGTCGAGGCTGGTGGAGCTGCTCAGCACCTACCCGCACCCGCTGGCGTACGAGGCGCTGATCCTGGCGTATGCGGACCAGCGGCGCTGGGACGAGGCGAAGGGCGTTGCCTTTGCCGCGCGCGAGCGGCGGTGGGAGGTGGAGCACTCGCCCTGGCCCGAGATCCGCTCCGAGATCGACCGCCTGCGCGCCTGGTCGCCCGACGACGTGGAGGAGCTGCGCCGCGAGGCCATCGGTGAGCTGGTGACCCCGGGCGTGCCGAACCGCGCTGCTGCGGCTGCCGCCGAGCCGGTGCCCGCCAGCCCCGGACTGACCCCCGCGCTGGGCTGAGGCCGGACCGGATCCGATGGAGAAGCGCCCGCCTGCGATGGCTGCAGGCGGGCGCTTCGTATTCAGGCGTACTTGGCGTCAGCGGACGGTCGGCCCACCGCGGTGGGCAGGCACGCCGTCCAGCATGCCTCGCACGCTGATGTCCTCATCGACGTCGGGCCAGTGAACGCCGTGGCCGGAGCCGATCAGCCGCCAGTTCGCGCGCTGCTCCGGCGTGGCGTCGCTGAGGCGCCAGGACCACGCCAGCGGCACGCTGATCGTGCGTCCATCCGCCAGATCAGCCGTGATCGAATCGTCGGTGACCCGAATCGAGGTGATCCGGGCGTCGACCCCTGGGGCAGTGCTCATCCCATGCGCTCCTCGTCTCGTGCCAGCAGCCATGCTTTCGCCGCGCCGCAACACACCAGGAAGTCGTGATGGTTGAAGCAGATCAGGTACGTGGCGTTGCGGTCCGTCACGTAGAACTCGAATCCACAGGTGTTCCCCAGCAGAGCATCCAGCGCGGCTCCGGAGGGAACGGAGAACATCTCTTCGTCCTCGTCCACGTCGAACAGGAGGACGCATTCGCGATCACCGACGAACTCCTCGATCCACTGCCATGCATCTGGATCCTGAACCGAGGCAGGGTCGGGGAGCGATTCCCACATCCATCTTCTACGCTCGCCGTACAGCGAGCGAACACGTCCGCGGATTCGATCGCGCTCGGCTACGGACAGGGCCGTCACCCCCAGCGAATGCTCACGCTCCGCTGCAATGATCTCTCCAGAAACGCGCACCCCTCCCTCCTCGGCGTTGAAGTCCGCGCAGGCGGACTGTGTGCCGTCGAAGCGGCGAGTTCACTCGCATATTTCCACGGTTTCCCACACGGATGACGCGCCCGGGTCGCGGTCGAAGCTGGGTCATGCCGGCTCCCATATCTACCCCACCACCCGCCGCCCGCGCTTCCACACGCCCGCCACGATCGGCGCGGCGAGGCGGTACGGGATCTCGGCGGCGGACGACACGTTCCACAGCACCAGGTCCGCCGGCGCGCCGGGCGCAAGGGTGCCGCGGCCGTCGGCCAGCTCCAGCGCGGTGGCGCCGGCGGCGGTGGCGGCGCGCAGGGCTTCGGCCGG
>DASWMA010000407.1:0-18349 GCA_036399995.1 Longimicrobium sp.
CCCGCCCGCCGCGGCCGTGGCCGCCAGCGCCGGCCACGCGTCACCCGGCGGGTTCACCCCCAGCAGCGCCACCGCCGAGACCGAGCCCACCACCAGCCTGTCCAGCAGCCGCGCGGCGCCCGGGCGCTCCGTCCGCTCGGCGCCGGCCAGGCGCTCCGCCCCCGCCGCCCCCGCCACGCCGGCCAGCACCACCGTGAGCAGCATAAGCCAGAACGGGCCGGGAAAGCCGTCCGCCGCCGGCCGCCCGCGCGGGCCGGCCGCGTGGCGCGGCTCCGCCTCCGTGCGCCCGTCCGGCTGCGCCAGGGCCGCGCCGGCGGCGGCGATCGCGACGAGGGCCGCCAGCGCCGCGGCCGCGGCGCTGGGCGGCCGGAAGGGGAGGAGGAGCATCCTGCGGGGGGTGCGTGGCATCGTGTCCCGTGCGTGGCGGTTTGGTGTATCGCGTCGATGGGGACGCTTGCGCGCTCCCCTGGGCCGTGGACACATTCTAAATACCAGCCGTCAACGTGCTTTACGTTTGGCTGTCATTCAGCAGGTTGAAGCATTTGATTGCGCCGCATTTTCGTCTCGACCTCCTGGGTGATCCCGCCTTTTCCAGCCCCGCCGGGCCGGTGCAGGGCCGCGCCGCGCACAAGCGCCGGGTGGCGCTGCTGGCCCTGCTGGCGGTGGCGCGCGGGCGGCCGGTGGGGCGCGAGCGGCTGATCGGGCTGCTCTGGCCCGAGCTCACCAGCGAGGCCGCGCGCCACAACCTGTCGGAAACGCTGTACGTGCTGCGCAAGGAGCTGGGCGACGAGGCGATCGTGTCGCCGGCGGGGGGCGACCTGGCGCTGGGCCCGGCGGTGGTGGAGAGCGACGTGGCCGAGTTCCAGGCGCTCCTCGACGCGGGCGATGCCGAGGCCGCGGTGCACCTGTACCGCGGGCCGCTGCTGGACGGCTTCTACGTGGCCGACGCGCCCGAGTTCGAGCGCTGGGCCGAGGGCGAGCGCGACCGGCTGGCCCGCGCGTACGGCCGCGCGCTGGAGGGGCTGGCCGAGACCGCCGAGACCGAGGGGAGCGCCATCCGCGCGGTGGACTGGTGGCGCAGGCTGGCCAGCCACGACCCGTTCAGCTCGCGCACGGCGCTGCGCCTGGTGCGCGCGCTCGACGCGGCGGGCGAGCGCCCCTCGGCGCTCCGCGCGGCCGAGACGCACGCGGCGATGCTGCGCGAGGAGCTGGGGGTGGAGCCCGACCCCGACCTCAAGGCTTTCGTCGCGCGATTGCGCACCGAGCCCCCGCGTGACTCCGCATCGCCGTCCCCATCGTCGTCCCCGTCGCCGCCGCCCCGCCCCGCCGTTCCCGCCGAGCCGCCGTTGGCGCCACGGCCGTTCACCCCGCTGCCACTCGCGCCCGCCGCGGCCGATGCGCCGGTGGAGCACGCCGCGGACGACGCGGCGGAACCGCCCGTGCCCGCGGCCCTCGTGGCGGACGGCGCCGCGGGTCTCCCGGCGAACGGGGGCGGCGGCGCGGCGGGGGCCGCGGTGGAGAAACCGGGGACCGGGGCGGCGGGGAGGGCGCCGGCCGGGAGAGGGGAGGCGGACGGGGCCGCCGCGGCACCCGCGGGGCGGGGCGGGGTGGCCGAAGGGGGCGGGCCGTGGCGGCGGATGCGCGTGGCCATCTACTACGCCGCGATCGCGGGGGTGGTGGTGGGGATGATGCTCTCGGTGCTGTCGGTGTGGGCGGCCGACCGGCGGGAGCGCGACACCGGGCCGCGGTACGACCCGCACCGCATCGCCGTGCTCTATTTCGAAGACCTGAGCCCCAACGGCGAGCTGCAGTACCTGGCCACCGGGCTCACCGAGCGGCTGATCCACGAGCTGAGCCAGGTGGGCGCGCTGGACGTGGTGTCGCGCGGTGGGGTGAAGCGATACCGCGGCGGCGCGGTGGCGTTCGACAGCATGGTGGCCGAGCTGCGCGTGGGGAGCGTGGTGGAGGGCACGCTGCAGCGCTCGGGCGACAGCGTGTGGGTGACGGTGAACCTGGTGGACGCGAACAGCGAGACCCATCTGCAGAGCCGCGAGGTGGTGCGGCCGCTGGGCGACGTGGTGGCGCTGGAGCGGGCGGTGGCGGGCGAGGTGTCGGCCGCGCTGCGGCAGCGGCTGGGCGAAGAGGTGCGGCTGCGCGAGGCCACGCTGGAGACCCGCAGCGCCGACGCGCTGCGGCTGGTGCTGCAGGCCGGGCAGCTCCGCCGCGACGCGCGCGAGACGGCCGACGGGCGCGACCCGCTCGACACCGGCTCGGCCGCCGCGCTGCTGGTGCGCGCCGATTCGCTGCTGGCCCTGGCCGAGGCCGCCGACCCGCGGTGGCCCGAGCCCACCCTGCTGCGCGGCTGGGTAGACGTGGCCCGCTCCAACCTGGCCACGGGCACGGGCAAGGGGGCGCTGCTGCGCGCCGCCTTCGGCCGGGGCGACGCCGTGCTGCGCCGCGCCGGCCCGCGCCGCGCCGACGCGCTGGAACTGCGCGGCACCGCGCTGTACCTGCTGGCGCTCGACGCCGCCGACACCGTGGTGCAGCACGCGCGGATGGACACGGCCGAGCGCGACCTGCGCGGCGCCGTGGCCGCCGAGCCGGCGCGGGCCGGCACCTGGAGCACGCTCAGCCAGCTGCTGCGCATCCGCGGGCGCCTGGCCGAGAGCGACCTGGCCGCCCGGCGCGCCCTGGCCGAAGACGCCTACCTCGACGAGGCTTCCGAGATCCGCCACCGGCTCTTCTTCACCGCCCTGTGGCGGGCCGACTATCCCGCGGCGCGCGACGAGTGCGAGCAGGGCCACCGCCAGTTCCCCGGCGACTGGCGCTTCACCGAGTGCCAGCTCACGCTGCTGCGCAACGACCGTTCGCGCCCGCCCGACGCGGCGGCCGCGTGGCGGCTGGCCGCCGAGCTCGACCGGCTGGACCCGCCCGCCCGCGCCCGGGCGCAGGGGCGCGCCTACGGCCCGCTGTACCGGCGCATGGTGGCGGCGGCGGTGTCGGCGCGCGGCGGGAACGCCGACAGCGCCCGGGCCGTGGTGGCCCGGGCGCGCGGTGAGGTGGCCGGCGACGCCGACCTGGGCTTCTCGCTCGACTACGACGAGGCGTGGGTGCGGCTGGCGCTGGGCGACACCACCGGCGCCCGCGCGCTGGTCAGCCGGATGATGCGCTACCGCCCGGCCATGCGCTCGTACCTGCTGCGCGACCCGTTCGTGCGCGGCCTGGGCGTGGAGTGAGCGGCGGGGCTCCCGGCCTTCGCGACCACCGGGTGCACGCGCCCGCCCGATCTGAGCGCCACGGCGTGCGGCACGAACGTCTGCCCCGGCTGTTCCTCGAGCATCAGCTTGGTGTACTCGGAGCTGGGGAGGTGGGCGATGGCGAACGCCGTGTCTTCCAGCGCGTCAGTGACGTCGGGCGGGGGAAGGAGGACCGCGAGCAGCGACGCCACGTAGGTGCCGGCCTGGTCGCCGTACACCGAGGCGTAGTAGGGCACCAGGAACTTCTCCACGGCCGACACGCTCCAGAACACCGCGTCGGCCGGGAAGGTGCCCCCCTGGTGCGGATCGTCCGTACCCACCGTCAGGTCCAGCAGGTTGATCAGGTCGGCACCGTCGCCGATGATGGCGGTGGTCACGCGGGTGTCAGGGTCGTCGGACCGGCTCACGTGGATCACGACGGTGTGGGGCTTTTCCGGCACCGGTTGCGGCGGGTCCACCTTGACGTCGAAGCGGTTCGGGTCCGCGGCGTCCACGACGAAGTAAAGGTCGTGGGAGCGCATTCCGCTGGCGCACTCGGCGATTTCGCGGAGGAGCTGGAAGCCGATCGGGGGCTTGCTCATGGGGTTGGTTCCTTGTCTTGGGGACGGTGAGGCCGTGCACGGCGGACGCCGTGTCACGCAACGGAAGTGAAGATGGCACGGGGGTCTCAACCCGCCGTCAGCGCCCGCGTTGATCCCCCGCTCGCCGTGTGCAAATCGTTGCCCCCCGTCTCCGGGCCGTTGCTATCACTCCCATTTCGCGACGCTGATCGCGGCGCTATCTTCCCACGCCACCTGAACACGGACCGTTTCGCGCCGCCGGTGCAGCAGTTCCGGGGGATGAAGCGGTTTGATCCATCATCCCCCCTGGAGGTGCTCCGTGAGCTTTCGCCGCAACCCGGCCGGGCTGGTGCTCGGCCTGCTCGCCTTCGCCCTGGGCGCCTGCGAGGCACCCACCGGGCTCGCCACCAGGACGCCGTCCGCGGTCTCGCGCGTGGTGGTTCCCGCCCAGGGGACGGCCACCACGCTCGACGTCGCCGGGTGGAACGTGGAGTGGTTCGGCGACGCGTCGAACGGGCCCAGCAACGACGCGCTGCAGCTTTCCAACGTGAAGGACGTGATCGCCGGCGTGGACGCCGACGTGTGGGGGATGGTGGAGATCGTGGACGGCGCCGACTGGAGCTCGCTGAAGAGCCAGCTCACCGGCTACGCGGGGGTGCTGGCCAACGACGCCTCGGTCACCAGCGGATCGACCTACTACGGCGCCACCGAGCAGAAGGTGGGGGTGCTGTACAAGACGTCGCTCGCCACCGTCCTGGGGAGCAAGATCATCCTGACCGCGTACGACAGCGACTTCGCCGGGCGGCCGCCGCTGGAGGTGACGCTGCGCATCACGCTGAACGGCAGCACGCAGGACGTCGTCTTCATCGTGCTGCACATGAAGGCGTTCAACGACGTGACCAGCTGGCAGCGCCGGCAGAACGCGGCCGTGGCGCTCAAGAACTACATCGACACCACCTATCCCACGCAGAAGGTGGTGGTGCTGGGCGACTGGAACGACGACGTGGACACCTCCATCACCAGCGGCCAGCCCACGCCCTTCGCCAACTTCGTGGGCGACGCGGCCGACTACACCTATCCCACCGGGGCGCTGTCGACGGCGGGGGTCTCGTCCACGGTCAGCTACAGCGACTTCATCGACCACCACCTGAACACCAACGAGCTGTACGCGGAGTACGTGCCGGGGTCGGCGCAGGCGTTCCGGGCGGACACCTACATCTCCAGCTACGGCACCACCACCAGCGACCACTTCCCGGTGATCACCCGCTACACCCACGGGTCGCCGGTCTCCGCGTCGGTGACGGTCACCTCGCCCAACGGCGGCGAGAGCTGGGCGGGCGGGAGCACGCAGAGCATCACCTGGACGTCATCGGGGGTGACGAACGTGAAGCTGGAGTACACGCTGAACGGATCGACGTGGACGACCATCACAGCCAGCACCGCCGCGAGCGCCGGGAGCTACGCGTGGACGGTGCCGGGGAGCGCGTCGACCACGGCGAAGGTGCGGGTGACGGACGCGGGGGGCACGGCCAGCGACGAGAGCAACGCCGCGTTCACCATCACCGCGAGCACGCCGGCGCAGGTGGTGATCAACGAGATCCTGGCCAACGAGGCCGGGAGCAACACCGCGGGCGAGTTCGTGGAGATCGTGAACCTGGGCGGCACCGCGGCGTCGATCGGGGGGTGGACGATCAGCGACGCGGGCGGGCTGCGGCACACCTTCAGCGCGGGGACCACGCTGGCGGCGGGGAAGGCGATCGTGGTGTTCGCCGGCTCCGGCTCGATCCCGGCGGGGCTGACGAACGCGGTGGCGGCATCGACCGGGCAGCTCAGCCTGGCCAACGGCGGCGACAGCGTGATCCTGAAGGACGGCGGCGGCGTGGTGAAGAACAGCTACAGCTACGGCTCGGCGCTGTCGGGGACCGACGGGGTGTCGATGAACCGCAGCCCCGACGCGTCCACGGGCGGCTTCGTGCTGCACACCACGCTGAGCAGCCTCGGGTCCTCCGCCGGGAAGCGCGTGAACGGCACGGCGTTCTGATCTCGCGGGCCCGGTCTCCCTGGCCGGGCCGGTAGTGCTGGAATGTCGCGGGCGGGGCCGCGTGGATCGCGTCCCCCGCCCGCAGATCCGTCCGGCCGATCCGCGGCCGGCATCGCGCCGTGCGTCCGCGCGGCCCGATCTCTCAGGTCATCTCACCATCCCTGGAGGAAGCCATGCGGAGCAAGCTGAAGCTGAACCTGGAGCAGCTGGCCGTGGACTCGTTCGACACGTCGGCGCCGAAGGCGGAGAAGGGAACCGTGTTCGGGGAGCAGATCGCCTTTGCCACTCGCCCGGGCGACCACACCTGCCAATGGTCGTGCGACGGTTCGTGCGACACCGGCCCCTGCATGTCGTACTGCGCAAGCTGCGACAACACCTGTGAAGGGGCCACCTGCGACGGGCGCTGGAGCGACTGTACGTGCGGATACATCTGCGGGTACACCGCCAACTTCACCAACTGCAACGAGATCTGCATCTGATACCGAACGCGATGATTGACCTGCGCATTCTGCACCCATCTCCGCCACCGTCATCCTGAGGCCCGACCACCGTGCGTCGCGGCGAGCCGGTGGTCGCGGGCCGAAGGATCGATCGCCGGCTTGCGCGAGATCCCCAGTCGTAGCGCATCCGATGGTATGGATCCTTCGCGCTGCGGCCCTTGCAGCACGCCGCGGGTGCAGCGTGGTCGCGCTCAGGATGACGGGGGGCGGTGTCGTGCGAATGCACAACCAATCGCTGGATTCGGTGTGACGCACCACGGGCGGGGCGCGCTTCGGCGCCCCGCCCGCTGACTCTGCATCGACCCGCCGCTCACCGGACGGTGAACTCGATGGCCTCGTCCTGCTCCAGGTGGGTGTGGCCGGGGCCGGTGCTCGCGGCGCAGAGCAGGGCGTAGCGCCCCGGCGGCAGGTCCACCGTCAGCCACACCCGCTCGCCCGGGCGCAGCTCGATCACCCCGCCGGCGGGGGCGCCGGGGCGCGCGGTGCGGAAGCCCTGGGCGAACCACCGCTTCTCGTCGGCCAGCGACCGCCCGGCGGGCAGGCGCACCAGTAGCGCCTGGTGCACCCGGGTGCCGGTGTTCTCCACCCGCACCGTCCGCCGACCCGCCTCTGGCGCGCCCCACAACGACAGGCCACCGTCCGTCACCCGCACCGCGAGCTCCTCCCCGGGCGCGGTCGCGGGCAGGCGCGGCGGCGAGCCCACGCTCAGCTCGCGCATCATCCCGTGGTCCACGTGCGGGCGCCCGTCGCGGCCCGGATATCCGCAGATCACCAGGATGCGCCCGGGCGGGAGCGACACCACCAGGTCGGCCGAGTCGCCGGGCGACACGGGTGCGATCCCGCCGGCGGGGGTGAGCCACTCCGCGGTGGCGCGCCCCTGCCGCCGCAGCTCCGCGAAGTCGGCCAGCGTCTTCCCGTCCCCCAGCTCCACGAAGCGGACGTAGTGCGGCTCGGTGCCGCGGTTCACCAGCCGGATCCGCTTCCGGCCGCCCACGATCCGCGGGGGCATCTCGAAGGCGTAGTCGCGCGCGACCACCCGCACCAGGGGTGGGTCGCGGGGCGGCTCGGGCGGGGCGGCGAGGGCGGCGGAGGCGAGGAGCGGCAGCAGGGCGAGCGGGTTCATCGGGCCGGGCGGGGAAGGGTGGATGGCGGACGTCGGCGCGCGATATACCCGTGTTCCGGGGAAATGCTTCACGTCCGCGAGTGCCGGACGCCTGGCGCACGACCGATGCGGCGGGCCCCCCGGGGGTGTCGCTTCTCCGGCACGGCCGGCCCGGGGCAGGGCGAGCGGCGCCGGCATCGATGTGAGCGGCGGGCCGGAACCGGCCTGAAAGGGTTGAGCCGGCGCTGTACCCGGGGTTATCTTTCCGCACCTCGTCCGTTCCCCCCGCCACGTACCACTCCTCCACACCGATGGACCTCAAGCCCTGCCGCGACTGCGGCACGCCCGTGCAGCCCGTTTCGCGCTCGTGCCCGCACTGCGGGATCATGAACCCGGTGCACCAGTGGGTGGCGCTGCCGGACGGCGCGCACGAGACCTTTCGCGTGCCGGTGACCGCCTATTCGGCGATGACGGCCGCGGCGCGCAGCACCGCCGTGCTCAGCCGGCCGCCCAAGAACACCATGCAGCGCATCTTCGGCTCGGTGGACTCGGCCGAAGAGGCCACCGAGGCGATCGAGTGGGCCGTCGGGGTCTTCTACCTCCTGGCGGGGATCCAGGTGCTGGCCGCCTTCTTCTTCGGGATGCGGCACCTGGTGGACGCCGTCGCGCTGGCCGGGCTCGCCACCTGGCTGAAGATGGGCAACAGCCGCGTGGCGGCCGGGATCCTCCTCGTCCTCTGCCTGCTGTCGGTGGCGATGAGCCTGTCGTCGGGCGCCTTCCGCGGCGTGTGGCTGGCGGCGATCGCGGCGGGGCTGTCGTGGCGCGCGTTCAAGGCCACCGGCCTGCTGCAGGGGCGACAGGCGTAGCGCCGGCTCGCAGAGCCCCGTTCCGGCCCGGATCCAGCAACCCCGGCTCACGCAGAGCAGCAGAGAAGCGGAGAACACTTCGGATCCTCTCTGCTTCTCTGCTTCTCTGCGTGAGATTTTTCCGGGGAGCCCGGGCATACGCGGAAATCGATCGTAGCGCGCATGCCTTGCGTGTGGCCGGTTTGCGATGTAAAGTACTTCGCGGATTCGAACCCGATGCAAGACTCGTGAGCCGCGCTCATAGTTTCGTGCTATGCAACGGGTTTGATCTATTCCGGCTCACACGGTAAATTCACGCGGCAGACGCCCGGCCGGCCGCCGGGCGCCGCACGCGACCTTCGCTGCAAAAGGGCCCCCGTGGCGCTTCTCGAAAAGATCCAGTCTCCCGCCGACGTCCGCGCGCTCGCCGAGGGCGAGCTCGGCGACCTGTGCACCGAGGTGCGCCAGCGGGTGATCGACGTGGTCAGCGCCCACAAGGGGGCGCACTTCGGCTCCAACCTGGGCACGGTGGAGCTGGCCGTGGCGCTGCACCGGGTGTTCGACACCCCGCGCGACCAGCTGATCTGGGACGTGGGCCACCAGGCCTACCCGCACAAGATCCTCACCGGGCGCAACGAGCGGATGCCCAGCATCCGCAAGCGCAACGGGCTGAGCGGCTTCCTGCGCCGCGACGAGAGCGAGTACGACGTGTTCGGCGCCGGGCACGCCGCCACCTCCATCAGCGCCGCCACCGGCGTGGCCGCCGCGCGCGACCTGCACGGCGACGACTTCGAGGTGGTGGCGGTGATCGGCGACGGGAGCATGACCTGCGGGCTGGCGTACGAGGCGCTGAACAACGCCGGCCACACCGACCGCGACCTGATCGTCGTCCTCAACGACAACGGGATGTCGATCAGCCCCAACGTGGGGGCGCTGCACAAGTACCTGGGCGTGCACAACCGCATCACCGACGTGCGCACCAACCCGCTGTACACCCGGGTGCGCGAAGAGGTGAAGAAGGTGGTGCACGCGGCCGGCAAGCTGGGCACCATCGGCGAGATGATGGAGCACTTCGCCGTGCGCTGGGACGACGCGCTGAAGGGGATGTTCGTTCCCGGGATGCTCTTCGAGGAGCTCGGCTTCCGCTACGTGGGCCCGGTGGACGGGCACGACGTCAAGCGGCTGACCGACACCTTCGAGCAGGTCAGGAAGATGAAGGGCCCCCGCCTGGTGCACGTGCTGACCACCAAGGGGAAGGGGTTCGCCCCGGCCGAGGCCGACCAGGTCAAGTGGCACGCCGCCGCCATGTTCGACAAGGAGACCGGCGCGCCGCTCAAGCCCGCGGCTGGCGGGCTCCCGCGCTGGCAGAACGTGTTCGGCCAGGCGCTCACCGAGCTGGCCACCGAAGACCCGCAGGTGGTGGCGATCACCGCGGCGATGGCCACCGGCACCAGCACCGACATCTTCGAGAAGACGCACCCCACGCGCTTCTTCGACGTGGGGATCGCCGAGGCGCACGCGGTGACCTTCGCGGCGGGGCTGGCCACGCAGGGGGTCAAGCCGGTGGTGGCGATCTACTCCACCTTCCTGCAGCGCGCCTACGACTCGATCGTGCACGACGTGGCGCTGCAGGACCTGCCGGTGACCTTCGTGATGGACCGCGCCGGGATCGCCGGCGACGACGGGCAGACGCACCACGGGGGGATCGACATCGCCTACATGCTGGCGGTGCCGGGGATGACCATCACCGCGCCGCGCAACGCCGACGAGCTGATCGGGCTGCTGCGCCTGGCGCTGGAGGACGGCCGCGGCCCCTTCTGCATCCGCATCCCCCGCGACGCCGTGCCCGCGCTGCCGAAGCCGGTGCGCGAGATCCCGGCGACGGCGTACGCGACGTGGGAGACGCTGCGGCAGGGGCGCGAGCTGGCGATCCTCGCCACGGGCACCATGGTGGCGCCCGCGCTGGCGGCGGCCGAGCTGCTGCAGCGCGAGGGGGTGAGCGCCACCGTGGTGGACTGCCGCTTCATCAAGCCGCTCGACGAAAGCACGCTGGAGCGCCTTTTCCCGCACCACCCCCACCTGCTGACGGTGGAAGAGGGGACGGTGGCCAACGGCTTCGGCGCGTACGTGCGGACGTACGTGAACGGCCGCTGGCCGGGGGTGCACGGGGATTCGATGGGGCTTCCCGACGCCTTCGTGGAGCACGGCGAGCGCGCCGAGCTGCTGGGCGAGCTGGGGCTGACCCCCGAGGGGATCGCCGGGCGGGCGCGGGCGCTGCTGGGGAAGCCGCTGCGCTCGCTGCTGGAGACGGCCTGAGCCGCGTGGCCGGCCGCCGCATCGGCGTGGTGGGGCACCCCCGCTACGCCGTGTTCGCCGAGGCCCTCGCCCGCCTGGTCACCGTGGCCCGGCGGGAGGGGGCCGGCCTGTTCCTGGAAGCCCCGCTGCTGGGCGAGGTGCCCGACGGAAGGGAGCTGACCGACGAGGTCGTCCCCACGCTCGACCTGCTGCTGACGCTGGGCGGCGACGGCACGCTGCTGCGCGGCGCGCGCTTCGTGGCGCACGCCACGGTGCCGATCCTGGGGATCAACCTGGGGCACCTGGGCTTCCTGACCTCGGCCGCGCCCGACGAGCTGGAGCGCGCGCTGGGGCTGTGGTTCGCGGGCGACTACGAGTTGGACGAGCGGATGGCGCTCTCCACCACCTGCAGCGCCCCGGGCGGCACGGCCGGCGCCGGCTACGTGGCGCTGAACGACGCGGTGCTGCACAAGGCCGGCGCCGCGCGGGTGATCCGGCTGCTGGTGCGGGTGGGCGGCGTGGAGGTGGGCACCTATTCGGCCGACGGGATCATCCTGTCCACCCCCACCGGCTCCACCGCCTACTCGCTCTCGGCGGGGGGGCCGATCGTGTCGCCCAGCGTGCACTGCATCGTGGCCACGCCGATCTGCCCGCACACGCTGGGGGTGCGGCCGCTGGTGCTGCCGGCCGACGAGACGGTGACGGTGGACGTGCTGTCGCCCACCGAGGAGCTGATCCTGACCATCGACGGCCAGGAGAGCGAGCGGCTGACCCCCGGCGCGCGGATCGTGGTGAGCCGCGCCCCCAACCCGGTGCGGCTGGTGCGCTTCCCCGGCCAGACCTTCTTCTCCACCCTGCGCCGCAAGCTGAAGTGGGGCGACCTGGAAGAGCGCGACCGGGGCACCGTGATCCCCGAGGCGGAGGCGGGGGAGGGTACGGTCGGGGGATAAGGGCTGCGCCGCGCGGTTCCCCCGGCGCCGGAGGCCCCGAAGACGACGGCGAAAAGCCTCGCGGCAACGCGAGGCTTTTTCGTTCCCGGGGCGGGATGCCGTTGCGGGACCGCGAGCGGAGGTCGTTCCGCGCGCCCACGATCCCGGTCGGGCTGATACCCAGATCCTGAAAAAGAATGTTTTCACACGGAATCAGCGGAGTTGACGGAGAACTTCGTCTTCCGTTGACTCCGCTGACTCCGTTGACTCCGTGTGAAACCAGTGCAGTTTGGTTTTCAACCACTCTTTTCTCGATTGGGTATGATGCCGATGGCCGCGAGGGGGCGGCGAAGGCGAACGCCCTGTCGTTGGCGCCGCGGTTCCATCGGCCGGGGCCTCCGCCCGGCCAGGTCACTTCCGCAGCCGGTGCAGGCGCACGTGCTCGGTGCCGCGCGGCGACGTCCATCGGCCCAGCACGTAGTCGTCGCCGGCGTCCAGCGGCTCGAGGCCGGGCGGGAGCTCGACCGTGCCCAGCGACCTCCCGTCGCGGGCGAAGACGGTCCAGTGCGATGCTCGCGCGGGGTCGCCGTCGCGTACCCATGCGTTTCCGGCCCGATCGACGAGGAGCGCGGCGAACACGGGATACGTGTCGGGGAACGGGAGGCGCGCGGCCAGCTCGCGCGCCGCGGCGGGATCGAGCGACCCCCGCGCCCGGCGGACGACGTCGCGCCGCACGCGCTCCCGGTCTTCGGCGCGGACTGCCGCCGGCGTGGCCGGCCAGCGGACGATCCTCCGCAGCCGCCCGCCTGCGTCGTACACGCGCAGTTCGGCGCGCTCGCTGTCGCCCACCCACCACTCCGCGCCCCCGGCGGCGGTGAAGGTGCCGCGCCCGAACGGCGCCGCCTGCCGCACCGCCGACGTCGTGCTCCCCGTGGTGAACGTCTCCGGCCCTCGCTCGCTGCGGAGGGTGTAGAGCCGCGGTGGGGCGAAGGTGTAGCGCAGCAGCGTGAGCGTGTCGCGCCGCGGGCGCGCGGAAACCACGAACACGTTCCCCGGCTGCGACGAGAGGAGGAGCGAGCCGTCGGCGAGCACGCCTTCGAGGCGGGGAAACAGCTCGTAGCGCTCGCCCGGGAACCGCCGCGAGCCGGCCACCCGCCCGCGGGCGTCGAAGCTCCACAGCCGCAGCCCGGCGCCGTCCCACGCCCAGAACCCCCCGCCGCCGGCCGCCCCCACGCCGTCGAGCGAGGCCAGCCGCGGCCACCCCGGGCCGGCGAGCGGCGCCCCATCCGCATCGTACCGCAGCAGCGTGGAGGTGCCGCCGCTGGCCACCACCACCCCGCCGTCGGCCAGCCGCACCGCGCCCACCACGCCGCTGACCTGCGGCCCCCCGTCGCCCGCCGCGCTGGAGATGTCGATGCGTGGGGCCGCCTCCACCCGCCAGGAGCGCCCGGTGGGTGGAGGCCGGTTGACCACGACCTGCACACCCGCGCTGTCCGTCCGGGCCACGCCGGCCCCGGCCGCGTCACGGCCCGCGCACGCGGCGGCCGTCAGCAGCAGCGCGGCCGGCGCCGCGAATCGCCGCGGCGCCGCCCGCGCGTGGAACCGGGGGTGGCGGCTGGTCACCCGAAGCGTGCCGGCGCCGGCCCTTACGAATCGGGGGCGATGATCACGATGCGGCAGCAGATGTTGCCGGCCGCGCAGGTGCCGCTGCAGGTGTCGCCCAGGGTGCTGATCCCCCAGGCGTGCCTGTCGCCGGCCTCGGCCTGGCGCGGCGCAAGGCCGAGGTGGCCCGCCGCCAGCACGGCCAGGGTGCCGCCCACGGCGGCGCATCGCTTGAAGAATGTCGTCATCGTGCTGCTCCTTGGGATGGGTTCACGGCTGCCCCCGCGGTCGGGGGAAGCTGGCCCTGCCGGCCGGTGCCGGAGGGGATCAGCGCCGCCCAGCGGCGCGCGGGCCGGATCTCGCCGCCGGCCGGCAGAACGCCTCGCACCACGCCGTCGTCGAGCAGGTACAGCCAGGGCGCGGGCTCGCGGCGGAAGACGCGCCGGAAGCGGCGCTCGTCCATCGAGACGATGGCGGCGGCGATCCGCTGGCGGCGGAGGAACTCGGAGAGCCACGACTCGTGCGGCCCCACGTACACCACGGTCAGCGGCAGCCCCGGCCCGGTGCGCCGCTGCAATTCGCGGATCCCCCCGGCGGCCGACTGGCAGGTGATCCAGTCTTCGGGGCGCACCACCCACACCACCTGCGCGGCGGCTGGGGCCGAAGCGAGCGGAAAGCGCGAGCCGACCGGGAGGGCGTCACCGGGGAGGCGCCCGCACCCCCACGCCGCCAGCCACGCGAGCGCCGTCAGCCGGCGAGCCTGGCGAGCGTCCATGTCTCCGCCGTCAGCGCACCGGGCTTCATCAGGTACAGCGTGTCGTCGCGCGGGTCCACCGCCAGCAGCATGGGCGAGTCGACGATCTCGAACACGCGCGTGCCGTCCTTGCGCATCCGCAGCAGGCGCCAGTGGGGCGTGCTCCCCACGCGGTCCTGGTACTGCACCAGGAAGCCGCCGTCGCGCAGCCAGAACACGTCGGTCACCATCGAGTAGGTGCCCGCCCACTCGCGCGCCTGGATCACGCTGGCGTTGTGGCCCGGCACCGCCCCGCCCTCGCGCAGGCGGCGGAAGTGGCGGAAGGGGATCGGCCTCTGGCCCAGCTTCCGTCCGTCCAGCCCGAAGAAGTAGATGGTGTCGCTCACGGCGAACACCGCGGCCACCGTGTCGCCGCGCAGGTCGGTGCCCACGAAGCCGCCCACCGTGGCGGCCAGCCGGTGCGCCGGCCCGGCGAGGGGCGGGGTGAAGAAGCTGCGCACCACCGTGTCGCGGGCCAGGTTCCACAGGTGCAGGCGCGCGCCGGTCTCGCGCCCCCGCCGCGGCACCGCCCTGCCGCCCAGCAGCAACAGGGTGTCGTTCACCAGCCGCGCGTGCTGCACGGGCGCCACGGGTGCCACGAAGGTGTGCAGCGCCGTGCGGCCGGCCGAGTCGAACACCACGCCCTTCCCCTGGTAGTCGACCCCCAGCACCCGGCCCGAGCCCAGCCGCATGGCCCGGTGCAGGAAGACGAACTCCTTCGGCCCGGCCCCCCTGCGGCCGAAGTGGCGGAGGAGGCGGCCGTTTGCCGCGTAGGCGCGGATCTGGTTCTCCTGCTCGTCGGCCACCAGGAAGCCGCCGTCGCGATCCAGGTTCACCCGGGTGAGCACGTTGATGACGGTGTCGTTCTCCTCCAGCCGCAGGTCGTCTCCCATGGTGAGGTGCCGGTCCAGCGAGCCCGCGGTGTTCATCGCCAGGTGCTGCGTGGGGGGCGGCACCTCGCCGCACGCGGCGATCGTCAGGGCCAGCAGCGCCGCGGCGCCGTGGGGGAACGCGGCGGCCGTGGCGCGGACACGGCCGCGTCGTCCGGGAAGATTCATGCAATCGGATTCGGGAGGGAAACGCACGGTCAAAAAGAAGGTCGCAACAAACACGTTCCGCCATGATCGTGGCAAACACCTGGTCTCGCCGCAGACAATCTACCGTCTATCGCATAATACACGACAATGCCGAGATCTCCACGGGCCATTCACTGGCGAGCGTCACGCGGGCGGGGATGGTCCGCCGACGGTTGCGCCCGCCCTGGAAGCAGATCGGTATCCGCCGAGCTTCGATCCGCGAGGGAGCCGGGAGTGGTGGTCAGGCCGCGGCCGGCTCGGGAACCGGGGCTGCCGGCAACGGGCGACGGTGAACTCCGCAGCCCAGAGTGCGTGCTGCTTCGTTGACACCAGTTCCGAAGATGATCGTGCATTCCGCACCAACCCCGGACAGGAGCCGTGGCACAATGACGAAAGCCTCGCAACCCGTGCGAGGCTTGTCTGGAAGCAGGGAGATTGCGGGCCGCGGACCGGTCGTGGGAACGTCACGCCGCTAGGGGGCGATGTCCTCCGCGGTGCCGAACAGCACCAGCCCGCGCAGCCGCACGCGGCGCGGCCGCCGCAGGCGCTCGGCTTCGGCGCGCAGGCGTGCCGCCTCTGCACGGGCCTCCCGGGCCCTCGCGCAGAGCTCCACGGCGACGCACACGTTGGTCCGCGCGAAAGCGACCGCGTTTTCCCCGCTCACTCGGCCCGCCCCCCGCTGCACGTGGTTTCCATCCAAACTCCAATCACGCGGTATACGTTCGCGTTCGTCCAGGAACTTCGCAGTCCGTGTACCACCGCTGTCGCAGAAGGGGCGGTTCAGACAAAATCATTCCGCGGTGCATATCGGCGCCGGAAACGATGGCGGCGGCGATGCGGTACGAGGACGACTTTATGCTCGGACACCACCTCCATCCAGGACGGAGCCGGTAGTCCGCGACCGCCGCGAAGGCGGACTTCGGGGGGTCGTTGCCGCGGTTCGATTCAACTACCCAGCCCCCCGCTGCGGCACTCGAGACGACGGAGCGCGCGGACCTCTCCCGGGATCCGCGCGCTCGCCTTCAGGGTCCCGCCTGTTCGCCTGCGTGCCGTCTCAGTCGTAATCGGTGTCCAGCGAGTAGCTGCCGTAGTCGTTCGGGGCGTAGCTGCTGGCGGCGATGTAGTAGGTGCCTCCGGGGAGGAACACGCTCAGCTCCGAGTACCCCGTCTCGCCGAAGTCCTCCTCGGCCACCACGCTGCCGAACTCGTCCAGGACCGCCACGTAGGGGTCGATCACGTTCGAGCTCATTCCGACGAACACGTTGCGCCCGGAGCTGATGCGGATGCGGTAGTAGTCGACCGCCGAGCCGTCGTTCAGCCGGCAGTCGCTGGGGTCCAGCGACCCGCTGGTGCTGGAGCCCAGCGAGAAGCTGCGCACCCGGTCGCAGCCGAGGTTGTCGTCGACGAAGGTGCTGCTGTCGCAGCCCGCCAGCAGCAGGCCCGACAGCAGCAGCACGCAGGCACGAAGGGAACGGCGCATCGGTACGTCTCCATGCGATGGGTAAGCGGCGGGCAACCACACCCGCCGCATCCGTTCGCGCGTCCACGCCCCGGCCGCGCGTGCCTCCGCACCGATTCAAGAGCCGCGCCCGCTGGGCCGCACCCCATCCCTCATCGTAAGTCGTTGTTAGAAAGGGATGTGGGATTTCCGACGCCCGCCACGACGAATCTCGCGGAGCCTCCACCTGTCCCCCTCGTCACCCGCACGCTGCCCTCGCACGGCGACGCTCATCCTGTCTCGCGCGGGTGATGCAAAACCCAGATCCGGCTGAACACCTACTGCAACAACGGGTCACACGGAGAAGCGGAGTAGAACGGAGGAAACGGAGAACTTCCGTCGCAGTTCCTCCGTTTTCTCCGTTCTACTCCGTTCCTCCGTGTGACCCCTTCAGCGATCCTGGTGCAGCAACGGATCTTGCGGGTCTGGTAGACAAGCCATGCTGGTTCGACAGCGAAAACGAAGAGCCCCGGCGCATGACCGGGGCTCTTCGTGTCGGGTCGATCCAGAGGTCGCGTCCGGGCCCGCTCGGCTAGAAGAGGCTCATCGGGAGCACCACCCAGCTCCGGGCGGCGAAGCCGTCCACCTCGCCCGGGCGGAAGCGGATGCTCCGGGCGACCGAGAGGATCTGCTCGTCGAGCCACTCGATGTCCGTGCCGCGCGTGAGCTGCACCGAGGTGCGGTCGACCTTGCCGTCGGGGAGCACGCGCATGCGCACGTAGAACCCGCGGGCGGCCCTGCGGCTGGTTCCCGGGCGGAACCGCAGCGCGCGGCTCACGGTGCCCAGCTGCTGCCCCACCACCGTGGGGTCGCGGATCTCGGGCATCCGCTCGATCAGCTCGGGCGAATCGACCAGCGGCTGGGCGCCGCCCACCACGCGCACCAGGTACTCCGCGGCCCTGCGCGAGCGCGGCTGCGGCTTGACGGCGGCGCGGAGCGCGGCCACCACCGGCTCGGCGTAGGCCGCCGGCACCTGCTCGAACACCGGCTCCACCGACTCCACCACCCCCGCGGTGTCGAAGGTCACGCGGAACAGGGGCTTCATGTCGGCCGGGAGCTGCGGGGCCGGCAGGGCGGCCGCGGCGCGCGCGATGGCGGCCGAGTCGACCCAGGCCCACAGCGGGCGGCTCACACGGCAGTCGCGCGCCTCCAGCGTGGCCGCGCTGCGGGCCAGCGCTTCGCGCGTGGCGGGCGGGCCCGCGAACCGGGCCGTCAGCGTGCGGCCCTGGAAGGGCGTGGCGTAGAGGAAGCCGACCCGGTCCTCGCCGCGGCGCGTCTTGTAGGTGAACTCCATCCGCAGCCAGCGGGCGCCGCCCTGCTCCACCACCTCGCGCGACACCCAGCCAACCTGCTCGGGCGACTGGCCGCCCAGCCACCGCTCCATCGCCTCGCGGAAGGCCGGCGAGCTCACGTCGGAGCGCGTGGACAGGAACTGCAGCCACACCACCGCGCTGTCGCCGGTGAACGCCAGCGCCGGGCGCGTGCCCTCGCGCACCACCCGGCCCAGCTCCACGCTGGTCAGCTCGTCCATGCTGTCCCCCGGCACCAGCGAGATCCGCCCCTCGGCGATCGACACGCGGCGGGGGTCGCCGCCGGCCAGGTGCGCCTGCAGCGCCGGCACCTCGCACACCGCCCCGCTGCCGCCGTCCGGCTGCGCAGTCTCGGCGGCCACGGCTGCCGCGGGGGCGGGTGTGGAGCCGGCGGCCGGCGCGCAGTTGTGCACCGCCAGCGTGCCCACGCTCTTCTCGATCTCGGCCTGCATCTGCGGGTCGTCACCCAGGTTGATGAAGATCGCGATCAGCGTCCGCCCCTGGTACGGGGCCACGATCGTCACCGCGTGGTTCCGCGTCT
>DASWMA010000408.1:0-18193 GCA_036399995.1 Longimicrobium sp.
ATAGGCCGAATGATCGTCATCCAGCCATCGGTGCGGAGGACGTGCACGCGACTCGGCTCGCCTCGTGACCTCCTGATCGATCCGTTCAGACAGCCGAGCCTTTCGCGATTGCCGAAGGAGCGAGGGGTCTCTCCCCAAAAAATTTCGATACTCAGCGCGAGCGCGGCCTGCAGCCACTCGTCGATGAGATCGGTGCGACCGGGCAGGAGATCTGCTGCAACTAAATCTGCGATGAACCCTTTTTCATCCCCCGAGTCTCCAAAGACGGGGCTCAACGCGCATCGTCCATCCAGCGGCTGTGCATGCCGGCACCCATGCGGCCGCAAGGGATGATGACCCCGCGCTCGCGCTGAGTGATCGAAATTTTTCGTAATTATGTACTTGGCTTAATATAGCCCCCTTCGGCTGATAAACTGGGCCTCCCCTGACGAGCGGTGGCAGCCCACCCGACGCGTTTCCGTGGCGCTGGCGACAGGAGCGCGTTAGTCTTGTCGGAAAGCGGTACACTTTGTTCACGCGCCTTCCGATCGATGCCGCAGAAGAAGCCCCGCGAAGGCCGCCCGCACGGAATCCCGCCCGCCCCGCCGCAGCGCCAGTCCTACGGCGCTGTAGAGTCCCGTAACGACCCGATAGACCTAGCCCTCTGGCAAGCGCTACGGTGCGTTCTGCTGTGGGCCAGAACGCCAGCCCGCCGCCGCGCGCGCCTGTTCCGGCGCGTGACTCCGGCCGTGCGCGCGAGAGTCGCAGCAGCGGCCGACGCTGCACCGCTGCTGGGCGATCCGCTGGCCGTGCTCCTGACCCTCCAGCAGGAGCCGGGCACGGCCGACGCGTCCGCCGTGGCCCGCGCCTGCGACTGCATTTACGACTGGGCCGAACGGAGCGGCTTGGGCGCCACGGCTACCCACTTCGCGGAAGCGTCCGCGTACGCGGAGCCCATGAACCCGCGTTGGGCGATCCGCGCCGGGTATCTGACGCGCGCGAGGGGCGGCGCGGAGATGCAGGACCGCTCCGAGGCGTGGCACGCGCGCGGCTACGTGCTGGCGGTGCGCAACAAGGACCGTGAAATGGTCCTGCGCGCGCTTACCGGCTCCGGCGCGTTGATGAAGGACCGGGGCGAGTACGGCGCCGCGTGGCGGCTGTACACGCGCGCTGCGCGGCGTGCGGTGCGCACGGGCCGGAAGCGGCGTGCGGCGGTCGCGTTCCATTACTCGTTCGCGCTGGCGGTGGAGACGGGGCACGACCGCGTTGCGGTGCGAGAAGCCACCGAAGCGCTGCGCTACTATCCGCTGCACGACGAAAGGCTGCCGGCGCTCGTGCACGACGTGGCATGCCTGCTGGTGCAGAGCCACCACCACGCCATGGCCCTGCGCCTGGTGGACGGGTTGGCGCACCGCGTCGGCAGTATCGCGGTGATGGGGTCGCTGTTCGGAATGACCGCCAGAGCGGCGGCGGGCTCCGCCCGCGACCGGATCTACCGGGATGCCGCGGAAATGGCTCTGAACGTCGCCGAGATCAACGACGAATGCGCCGGGGGCGTCTACGTGCACTTGGCCGAAGCCGCGCGCGTCAAGCGCCATTGGGACGTGGTAGCGGAGCTGGCCGGACGGGCGCTCGAAGCGGCACGCCGCCGTGCCGACGTAGATCTTGAAGAACTGGCGGTCGTGCTGCTGGAACAAGCGGAGCGGCGGGAAGCACCCCCGCCTTCATCCGATCCCCATCCCGACGCCCCGGTTGCAGTGCTCGCGCGGCGCCTCGCGGCCCGGCTCCGGCGCTGGCGGCGCTACAGCAGGAGCGCCGGGATTCAGGTCTGACCTTCCGTCACGGGCACGGTGCAATCTGCCCGCCTCCCAAGGTGATCCCGCCCTTCTCACAATGTGACGGCGCGCTTGTGTCCGCGCGCCGCACTTCTGGAGTGCGGGCGGACGTAGGCGATTGCGTGCACGCGGCGAGAGCGAGCGCGCAGAGCAGCAGGTAACGTGCTTTCATGGTGGTTCTCCGTTCGGCGGTGGCTGAGGACAAAGGGGCCGCACGGGAGAATCTACCCTACCGCATACAAGCCGTCACGAAGCGCCACCATCCCCAACCGGACAGGTCGAGTCACCAGATACAAGCCGACAAGTCCCGGCAGTCTCCGGCCCCGTGTGCCGCCGCCTATCCTTGGCCCCGCCCATCGGAGGCGTTTCTCATGGACGGAGGGGGATCATGTGCCCACGGGGGATACCGGAACGAGAACGGAGCGCGCGGAAGGAGATGGAGGGCGAATGGCCGGGCGAATTGGTGCTGGACGAAATCCACCTGTGCGAGATGCGCGCTACCGTGTGGGCGCAAATTGAGGACGGAGCGACGATGAAGGGGGTCGCGGCAGAGACGGGGTTGACCCTCTACAAGCTCCGCGCCTTCTTGACCGGGGTGGCGCTGCGGGGAAAGGACTGGGAGGACGTCGCCCGTTGGTGCGAGGGCAAGCCGCGCCCGCGCGTGTCCGCTGACCTCGTGGCGCTCGGAATACTCGCCAGCTATTCGCCGAACATGCACGCACGCGAGGTGCGGACCGATATCGCGAACGCGGTGCTGCGCGCCTACTCAACCCGGCACATTCGTCTCCCGTCCAGTGTGATAGAAGCGCTTACCGTGCTGTGACAGCGGAGCGGGGACGGCTCAGGTGCCGTCCCCCCTTCGCTTTACGTCGTGCCCGCCGCTGGGGGCTCGGGCTTGGGTTCGGCTGGCGGCGGCACCGGTGCCGCCGCCGGTGCCGGTGCCGGATCTGCGTTTGCCAGCACAAGCGGCGCGGCGGAAGGCTCCGGTGTCTTACCGTTCCCTTGCTCTGCGGCTACGTCCGCTTCCGCTGGCGACGCAGGCGCTCCTTCGGCTCCGCCTTCGTCCGCTCCTTCCGCGGCGGTGGCGTCCGAATCGCCTTCGCCATCGCTTCCTCCCAAGGCAAGTCCACCTTGAGCGATTCCGGCTTCGGCGCCGGCCGCCTCTGCGGCGCGTTCTGGTTCTCCGGCATCAGCGGCATCAAACAGGGTTAGGGGCGAATTTTCGGACGTCGACGCGCGGGCTGGCTTCGGCCTCAACGACTCCTGCACGGCGGGCTTCCCTATCTTCGGGTTGAATCCCGCGAACCTGCCCGCGTAGGGGAGCAGGCCGAAGCACCCATGCCGTCCGCTCTTGTCGAACGTGTGAAACTGGTCGCAACCTTGCATGTTTGCGGTTGCCAGATGGATAGCATCTGGAACGCATATCACACGATCATCCGTGCTTTTCTGACGAAACCCGATGCTCTGCTCTCTGAGCCGAGCCGCTTCGCGAATGACCTTCGGGTCCGGATCGCGGGGCACGGCGAACGCGTCGACGAACGCTTCGTACCGCTCGTAGGCAAGCGGCCCCACGAGGTGGGGAGTCACTTCTAGGGGCATGATCGTCGAGACCATCAACACCGCCTCGCGGGCGACGATCAAGTCATGCCAGAACGCGATCCCCTCTCGTTCCGCGTCTGTGCCTTTGTCAAGGAGCCAATTGATATAAACGTTGGCGTCCCAATAGACGACCGGTCGCTTACCAGCCACGCCGTACCTCGCGGATCAAGTCCTCTACGCTACGGTCGCCGACGAACTCACGCGCAATGCCAGCGGTTTCCGCGAACGGATAGTTGTAGTCGCCATTCTTGCGGCGACGCTCAATGTCATTCGCCTTGACGTGGTACGCGTGGCTCCCGTCCGCGCGGAATCTCACCTCGCCATAGACGGTGACAAACTCCCTCACGGCGGCGGCGGCGTCGGCGGCCAGACGCTTCGGAAACTTACACGTAACGTACCCCCCAAGCTCAGGCTCAGCGTAGAGCCGCATGGTATTGGTGTCGCCGTGCAGGTTGATATACTCTAGGTAGCCAGAGACAGAACCGACTGTGACTATATCCCGATCCAAAGCGACGGCTAGACGCTCGCCTGTCCGAGGTGTAATCAGCAAGGGGCGCTGATTGCGACGCATGAACCGGCTTCGGATTCCATGCCGCTTGTTGGTGTCACTAACGGCCTTGATTTTGGATAAAATCGGGTAAACGTCTTGTGGGACCGGCTCGTTAGCTTCTAAGGCGTCCACGACTTCCGCGAAGTGATTTTCACCCATTTCCAACGCGGAAGCGTCGCCACCCACCACCACGCCGCGTACCACGGCAGTAGGGGGGCTGCGCCGATGAACGTCAACTAACTCGTAGCGGATTTTAGATTTCGGGTCTGCAAAGAACTCCGCCGTTAGGCGGAGTGCCGCAATATGGGCGTGCAAGGCCAGCGCAAACCCGTCAGCGTCTACAAACGCATCCGGCCCCGCGGCAGAGCCAAGTTCTAGGCTGATTTCCTGCCCGTAAGCAGGCGCGACGCTCCCGCGCTTTCGGGGCACAAGTACGCAGTGTGAAAGGGTGCCCGGTGGACAGAAACGGGGCGGGTGGATTCACCCGCCGGCTCCATAGTATGCACGCCAGACTTGTACCACAACACTCACGTCATCCGTTCCCTGAATCGCCGCCGCCAGCAATGATGAGTCCCGGTAGAACAGCCGCTTGCCCTCGCACGCCTGCACAAGCGAGAGAATGCGGTCCTCGTCCGACATACGCCGCGTGTTCCAGAGGAAATCGCAGTGGCTGAGGTAGCGGTGCAGGTGCTTCTCGCTCACCCGGTGCCACGTACCGTTGATCGCCCGGCGCAGCAAGGAGTGCGAGCCTTCCGCCGTGTTCGTGTGCACCCGCAGGCCGGTGGCCTTGTCGGTGCGCGCGTACTCGTTCGCGTTGTGCTGGACGGTGTGGTGGCCCGCGTGATCCGCCGTCGCGCGCGGGTACACCCGGTTCTCGTCAGCGCAGATGTGCGCGGAGCACTGGACGGTCCCCTTCAAGAACTCTTTCAGGTTCTCGGCCGTGACGTTCGCCACCACGCGGCGGCGGATCTTCCCGCCACGCTGAACCGCGGCAACGACGGGCGTCTTCTTGGTGCCTGCCCATGCCCCGCTTGCGCTTCGGGATCTCCTTCCCCTCGCGCTCCAGGGCCTCGCGCGCCTGCTTGGACAGCTTGCGCGGGCGGCCGCCGATGTAGACCTCGTCTACCTCAACAACGCCGTCCAGTGGCTCGCCGCTGGTGTCGTCCATGGCGAAGCGGATCCGGGGGAGCATGAAGAGCGCGGTCTTGTACGTCACCTGAATCGTGCGCTGGAGTTCCAGCGCCGCCACGCCCTTCTTGCCCGCCGCCGACAACCAGATGGCGTGCGCCCACTTCCGCATCGGCACGGGGCTGTCCTCGAAGATCGTGCCGGTGCGCACCGTGAACTGGTAGCCGCAGTCGCAGCAGCGCCAGCGGAAGTTCGCCTGCCGCTCGTTGCTCTTCGTCTTCTTCATCTGGTAGACGTCCACCGAGCCGCACGAGCGTGCTCCAGATCCCCCCGATGACGCGGTTCGCAGTTCGCTGCCTCTGCGTGCGGTGCGGCCGACGAGGGCGTGTGGATGTCGGCGTGCTTCATCAGAAGCGATGATCGTCAACCGCGTTTATCAGGGTAGCGCAGTCCTTGGCCTCGTGTGCGGCAGGCTGGGCCAGCGGGACCCCCGTGGGATGTCGAGGCACCCGCGCCCGACCCTGGCGTGCTCCGAATCCCCCTGATGACGCAGTTCGCAGTTGCCGGCCCCCGCGCGCGGCGATGCGGCCGCCGGTAGGTCGACCGTCGACGGGGACGGGGGACGGGGGATGGAGAGAGACCGCGGTTTCCACGCTTTCGCGGCCGATTCCGCTGATTCGGGCTCAACCATCGACACCAGCGCCGGTTGGGGCAGGCGCGGAGGCGGGAGAAGAACATCCGTTCGACGCCGATCGGCGGGTCGTCTACTGGCATATCCCGGAAAGGAAACTATTGTAACGTCGGCGCGCTTCGTGCTAATTGCGGGCGCGACCCGCACCCCTACCCACCCGCCGCCGCTGCGACCCCGGCAATCCATGCCCAGAGACAACGACTCCACGGAGCGAACGGAGCGATCCGTGGTGCCGCAGGGAGAGTCCGAGACGTTGCTGTCATCGCCCGGAACGGGGCACGGCTCGCCCTACGGCCCGCCCAACTCCGGCCACGCGATCCGCGCCCCGCGGGGAGACCCGCACCACCGCGGGATCTTCGAGCGCATGTTCGAGGGGCGCAGCCGGCCGTACCTGCGGCTGGCGCTGTACTACCTGATCCTCACCGCCATCATGGGCGCGCTGGTGTACTGGGTGCCCTCGGTGCGCGACGCCTTCGTGGAGTCGACCCTTCTTCCCCCGCGCGAGGGCGGGCTGATGACCGCCGGGCCGGGCACCGCGCAGTTCGGCGCGCGGCTCACGCTGATCGAGGCGCTCAACCGGCTGCTCACCACCTTCCTGGTGATCGCCGGCGCGCTGACCCTGGTGATCCCCGTGGCGTGGGTGTACATGGTCACCAAGCGCTTCCGCTACGACCCCGCGCTGGTGGCGTCGGTCATCATCCTTCCCATCGTGGTGGCCGGCACGGCGCTGGTGGTGCGCAACTCGCTGGCGCTGGCCTTCTCGCTGGCGGGGATCGTGGCGGCGGTGCGCTTCCGCAACACGCTCAAGGACCCGCGCGACGCCGTCTACATCTTCCTGGTGATCGCCTGCGGGCTGAGCGCCGGGGTGCAGGCGCTCGACGTGGCGCTGGCCATCTCGGTGTCGTTCAACTTCGTGGTGCTCACCGTCTGGAAGTACAACATCGGCTCGCTGTACAGCGGGCGCTTCGGGCGCACCGGGGTGCTGAGCGTAGGCGACAGCTCGCTGCTGGTGGCCGAGACCCCCGTGCAGCAGCGGGCGGTGCGCCGGCGGATGCTGCAGTACGAGACCGACATGCAGACCGACGGGCTGATGCTGGTGCACAGCGCCGAGCCCGACATGGCCCGCACCACCGTGCAGGAGGCGCTGTCGGACCTGGCGCGCGACTGGCGGCTGGCCGACGTGGTGCCCCGCGGGGGCGAGATGCACACGCTGGAATACCTCGTGCGGTTGAAGAGGGGCGTGTCGCCCGCCGACCTGGTGGGCGCGCTGGACGAGCGCTGGTCGGTGCAGGTGAATGCCGCCGAATACCTTCCGTTCCGCACCCGCCGCCGCAAGCGCACGAAGGGGCGCGGCAAGAGCGGGTGACACCGGCACCGTGCCGGCCAACCAACACGCACCACCGCGGACAAGAACGGGCATGAGGGGTCTGAGATGGATCGCGTCCGCCGCCCTGGCCGGGGCGGCGGCGCTCACGCTGAGCGGCTGCTTCCAGTACGTGCGCGGCATGGGCCGGGTGATCCCCGGGCTGGCCGAGACCGACACGCTGGAGCTGAACCTGGTGCTGATCGGCGACGCGGGGCTCCCCGCGCCCGGCGGAGAGCCGGTGCTGCGCGCGCTGCGCGACGAGATCTCCAAGCACTCCAAGAACACCTTCGTGGTGTTCCTGGGCGACAACATCTATCCGCGCGGGATGGTGGTGGACAGCAGCGCCGCCGAGCGCCGCGAGAACGAGCGGATCATCAACGCGCAGATGGACCCGCTGCTCGAGACCGGGGTCAGCGGGATCATGGTGCCCGGCAACCACGACTGGGCCGCCGCCACCGAGTCGGGGCTCGAGGTGCTGCGCACGCAGGAGCGCTACGTGAACCGGCGCGGCCGCGGGATCGTGAAGATGCTCCCCAACGACGGGTGCCCGGGGCCGGTGTCGCTCGACTTCGGCAACTACCTGCGCCTGATCGTGCTCGACACGCAGTGGTGGCTGCAGGCGCCCTACCCGCGCCCGCACGGCGCCACGGCCACCCGGTGCCGCGCGCGCACCGAGAACGAGGTGCTCGACTCGCTGCGCTCCGACCTGGTGAACGCCGAGGGCCGCCGCACCGTGGTGGTGGCGCACCACCCGCTGGTGTCGGGGGGGCAGCACGGCGGCTACTTCGACTGGCCCACCTACCTCTTCCCGTTCCACCCCTGGGCGCGGCAGCAGGGAGTGTTCGCCAAGCAGGACGTGACCGGCGCGCAGTACCGCATCATGCGCGAGGCCTTCTCGCGCGCCTTCGAGGGGGCCGCCACCCCGCTGGTGTACGCCGCGGGGCACGAGCACAACCTGCAGGTGATGCGGCTCCCCCCGGCCAAGTACCTGGTGGTGAGCGGCGCGGGGATCTACCACCACAGCACCCAGTCGCGCGCGCTGCGCGGAACGCTGTACGCGCGCCCGGCCAGCGGGTGGGTGGAGATGGCCTTCCTGCGCGACGGCCGCGTGCGGATGTCGGTGAAGGTGGTGGACGCCCAGGGGCAGGCCAAGGAAGACTTCTCCGCGTGGCTCGACGTGCCCCCGCTGGTGCCCGTGCACGAGGAGAACCCGCAGGCCCGCCCCTCCGCCCCCGTGGCGCCGGGCGCTCCGTCCGACCCGATCCGGCCGCCCCCGCCCCCGGCGCCCGAGCCCGTGCCGCCGGCCGGTGCCCGGCCCGCCGCGCCGCCGCCGGCCGCCGCTCCGTCGGCGGCGCCCGCGACCTCGGCGCCTCCGGCCCAGGCTCCGCCCCCGGCACCGGCACCGCCCCCCACACCCCCGCCTGGAGCCCGGTGATGACCCGCCTGCGTTCCACCGCCCGCGCGCTCGCGCTCGGGCTGTTCCTCGCGCTGGCGCCTTCGGCCGTCCACGCGCAGCAGACCACCACCGTCGCCGCCGGCGAGCGCTACCGTGCCGGCGGGATGCGGCAGTGGCTGCTGGGCAGCACCTACCGCGACCTGTGGACGGCGCCGGTGTCGGTCCCCGTGCTCGACCTGGGCACCTTCGCCGGCGGGCTGACCCCCGTCGAGACCGGCGGCGGCAACCAGACGCGCTCGCTCCGCTTGCGCGGAGCCGACGGGCGCATCTACGCCTTCCGCTCGGTGGACAAGTTCCCGGGGTCGGGGCTGCACCCCGACCTGCGCAACACCGTGGTGCACCGGGCGGTGCGCGACCAGGTCTCGTCGCTCGTCCCCGCCGGGGGGATCGCGGCGCACGCGCTGGAAGAGGCGGCGGGGATCCCGCACCTGGCCGAGCGGATGTACGTGATGCCCGACGACCCGCGCCTGGGGCAGTTCCGCCAGGAGTTCGCGGGGATGCTGGGCACCGTGGAAGAGCGCCCCGTGGCGGGGAACACCGGGTACCCGGCGCTGGCCGGCGCCAGCCGCATCGAAGACACCGAGGACTTCCTGGAGGTGCTCGACAGCGCCGGCGCCGGCGAGCGGGTGGACGTCCGCGAGTACCTGGCGGTGCGGCTGGTGGACCTGCTGATCAACGACTGGGACCGCCACGGCGACCAGTACCTGTGGGCGCGCTTCGACGCGCCCGGCGGCGGGGTGTGGCGCGCCGTCCCGCGTGACCGCGACTACACCTTCGCCGACTACGACGGGGTGGCGCTGTCGGCGGCCCGCGGCTTCGTGCAGAACCTGGTGCGTTTCGGCGCCCGCATCGGGCTGAACGGGCTGATGCACAACGCCGCGCAGGTGGACCGCCGCTTCCTGGCCACCCTTGACCGCGCCACGTGGGACTCGGTGACCCATGCCGTGCACGCGCGGATCACCGACGCCGCCATCGACCAGGCGATCGCCGCGCTGGCGCCCGAGTACCGCGCGCTGCGCGGCCAGCACTTCGCCCGCCTCCTGCGCGCGCGGCGTGACGACCTCCCTCGCGCCTCGGCCGAGCTGTACCGCTCCATCAACCTCGAGGCGGCGGCGTGGGGGAGCGGCCGGGCCGACGTGGCCGAGATCGAGCGCCTTGCCAGCGGCAACGTGCGGGTGACCCTCACCCCCGCCGCCGGCGGCGCCCCGATCGCGCAGCGCGAGTTCACCTGGACCGAGACGCGCGAGGTGCGCGTGTTCCTGCGGGGCGGCGACGACCGCGCCCGCGTGTTCGGCGCCGGCCCCGAGCAGGTGATCGTGCGGGTGATCGGCGGCGAAGGGAACGACGAGCTGCGCGACGAGGGGCGCTCCGGGCGCCACACCGCCTTCTACGATGCCGAGGGGACCAACACCTTCGTCCGCCGCGGGAGCACCAACGTGGACGAGCGGCCCTGGCAGGACCGCTACTGGGAGCCGGGCGGCGGCACCCTTCCCCCGCGCGACTGGGGGTACTCGGCGTCGGCCTTCTCGGTGGGCGGGGGATGGATGGGCGGCGGGGTGGGGCCGTACCTCTCCGTGGGCCCCTCGTGGACGCGCTACGGCTTCCGGCGCCTTCCCTACGCGGCCAAACAGAGCGTCGAGTTCCAGTTCGCGCCGCTGGAGGCGCGGGGCGGGGTGGAGTACCGCGGCGACTTCCGCTACGTGGGCTCGCCCATGAACCGGATGGAGGTGCGCGCGCGGGCCACCGAGCTCGAGGGGACGCGCTTCTACGGCTGGGGGAACGACACGGGCGACGGGATGCTGTCGAGCAGCCACTTCCGCGTGTTCGAGCGACAGCTGTACGGCGACGCGGCGTACTGGCACGGCATCGCGCCGCGCACCTGGGTGGTGGGCGCGCTGACCGGCCAGGTGACGGCCCCCGAGCCGGTGGCCGGCGCCCCGGCGGGCGACCAGCACCCGCGCGGGGCCGACGACTTCGCGCTGCTGGGCGGGCGCGTGGGGGTGGTGCTGGAGCGCGGCGACGACAGCGTGGCCTACGTGCGCAACGGGTGGCGGGTGCAGGCGTGGGGAACCGGCTTCCCCGTGGCGGCCAACGACGCCAGCGCCTTCGGCGGCGCGCAGGCGCTGGCCACCGCCTACCTCTCCGCCGGGCGCCGCGGGCCCACGCTGGCGCTGCGCGCCGGGGGCGAGCGGATGTGGGGCGGCTTCCCCTTCCAGCACGCCGCCTTCCTGGGCGGCCGCGGCACGCTGCGCGGCTACGCGTCGGAGCGCTTCGCGGGCGACGCGGCGGCGTACGGGAGCGCCGAGGTGCGCCAGGTGCTCACCCGCGCCAAACTGCTGGTGCGCGGCGACCTGGGCGCCTTCGGCCTGGCCGACGCCGGGCGGGTGTGGTACGACGGGGCCTCCGACGGCGGGTGGCACACCGCGTTCGGCGGCGGGCTCTTCTTCACTTTCCTCGACGGCCGCCAGGCCGTCTCCGCCTCGTACGCCTACGGCGAGCGGGGGCGCTTCTACGTGCTGATGGGGATGCCCTTCTGACGCAGGAGCGCAGTTCGATGGCGCGCGCCTTCCGGCGCTTTCCCCGCGCGCTGGGCGGCCCCGCCCCGCTGAGCGTGCTCTTCAGCGCGCCCGACCGGCAGACGCTGGACCGCGTCGCGACGGGCGTGCTCCCCCCCGGGATCATGGCCGGGGCCCCCGAGACCGAGCTCTTCCGCGACGTCTACTACGACACGCCGGGGCTGGACCTGCGCCGCCGCGGGGCCACCGTCGGCATCCGCTTCCACGGCTCGGGCGAGCTGACGCTGGCGGTGGAGGTGGCCGTGGGCGAGGACGGGCTCCCCGAGAGCACGGCCGATACCGTATCCGCCACCGACCCCCAGGCGCTGTTCCGGGCCGACGTGGAGCCCGCCTGGATGCTGCGCGCGCTGGTGGACCCGGCGCTGCTGGAGCCGTGGCTCACGGTGGAGACCCGCCGCCGCGTGCGCCGCCAGGCGCAGGACGACGACCCCGACGCCCCCGAGGTGGAGATCGCCTGCGACGAGCGCCTGGTGCGCGACCGCGACGTGACCGCCGAGCTGTTCGAGGTGGAGGTGCGGCTGGCCGACGACACCGACCGGGGGCGCGCCGCCGCCCGCGCCGTCGAGCAGGCGTTCGGGCTCACCCTGCTCACCGGCGACCCGCTGCGCCGCTGGCTGAACGCGCTGGAAGCGGCCGAGGTCGACTGGCTGGAAGAGGCGGTCCGCTCGGCCCGCCGCGTGGCCGTGGTGCTCTTCCGCGGCGGCCGCGCGGCGCTGCTGAACCGCGGCGGGGCGCTGCAGGTGCCCGCCGGGCCGGGCACCGGGCTCGAGGCCGCCCGCCGGGTGATGCGCACCCTGCTGGGGGCCGAGGGGCGCATCCGGCTGATCGGCACCGGGCCGGGCTCCACGCGCCACCCGGCGACGGAGGTGTGGGTCTCGGAAGACGCCGAGCTCAGGACCGAGCCCGAGGGGCTGGTGCACCTGGCCGCCGACGAGCTGATCCAGGCCGTGGGGTCGCCCGCGCTGCGCGACGAGGCCACGCTGGCCGCGCTGCACGTGCTGGCGCGCTCCGGGCTTGCGCTGCACCCGCCCAGCGACGCGTGGGGCGACGAGGCCGCGCGCGAGGTGCTGCGCACCGCCCCCCCGTACGTCCCCCCGCCGTCGCGGCTGGCCGACGACGCGCTCCCGCCGGATTCGCTGCTGAACCCGGAGCTGAGCGTCCTCGCCTTCAACCGCCGGGTGCTGGAGCTGGCGGGCGACCCCGGGGTGCCGCTGCTCGAGCGGGTGCGCTTCCTTTCCATCTTCGGCGGCAACCTCGACGAGTTCTTCCGCGTGCGGGTGGCGGGGTTCAAGCACCAGGTGGCGGTGGGGAACGAGAAGGCCACGCTGGACGGGGTGGCCCCGCGCGAGCAGCTCGACGCCGTGGGCACCCGCGCCCGCCGCCTGGCCGACTCGGCGTACCGGCTCCTCTTCGACCGCCTCCTCCCCGAGCTGCGCAAGAACGGGATCGAGGTGGTGGGGCGCGTGGGGCTGGCGGGCGACGAGCGCTCGTGGCTGCGCGACTACTACGACGCCGAGGTGCACGCCATCCTCACCCCCATGGCCGCCGGGCCGGGGCACCCGTTCCCGCACATCCGCAACCAGCGGCCGGCGCTGGTGGCCATCCTGCGCGAGCCGCTGACCGGGGGCGAGCGGCTGGGGGTGGTGGAGCTCCCCGACGGGCTTCCGCGCTTCGTCCCCCTCCCCGGCGGCGAGCGCTTCGTGCCGCTCGAGGTGGTGATCGTCGACAACCTGCACCGGCTGTATCCGGGGATGGAGGTCGAGTCGGCCTCGTCCTTCCGCGTCACGCGCAGCGCCGAGCTGCAGATCGAGCCCACGCACGCCGCCGACCTGCTGCAGGCGGTGGAGGAAGAGGTGCGCCGCCGCCGCTTCCGCCCCGTGGTGCGGGTGGAGGTGGACGACACCATGCCCGAGCGGCTGCGCGACCTGCTGCTGCGCGAGCTGCGGCACGAGGCGCCCGACCAGGCGTGGCCGCTGAGCGACGAAGACCTGTACGGCGTGGAGGGGCTGATCGACCTGCGGGGCCTGCGCGAGCTGGCGTCGGTGGAGCGCAAGGGGCTGCACTGGAAGCCCGAGGACCCGCACGAGCCGCTCGACCCGTCGGTTCCCCTCGTCGACGTCTTGCGCGAGCGCGAGCTGCTGGTGGAGTTCCCGCGCGACTCGTTCCAGGCCACCGTCGAGCGCTTCGTGCTGGAGGCGGCGGAAGACCCCGACGTGGTGGCGGTGAAGCTGGCGCTGTACCGGACCAACCGGAAGTCGCGGATCGTGGAGGCGCTGCGGCGCGCCAGCTCGCGCGGGAAGCAGGTGGTGGCGCTGGTGGAGCTCACCGCGCGCTTCGACGAGGAGCGCAACATCGCCTGGGCGCGCTACCTCCGCGCCTCCGGCATCCACGTGGTCTACGGGCTCCCGGGGCTCAAGGTGCACGCCAAGGTGGCGCTGGTGGTGCGGCGCGAGGCGTCGGGGGTGCAGCGCTACGCCTACGTGGGCACGGGGAACCTGAACGCGACCACGGCGGCGGCCTACACCGACCTGGGGCTGCTGACGGCCGACCCGGGGGTCACCGGCGAGGTGTCGGAGCTGTTCAACATGCTGAGCGGCGCCGGCGGCGAGCCGCGCTTCAACCGGCTGCTGGTGGCGCCCTACACCATGCGGGCGCGCTTCCTGGAGATGATCGAGCGCGAAGCGGCGCACGCCCGCGCCGGCCGCGGCGGCGAGATCGTCGCCAAGATCAACGGCCTGGCCGACCTGGAGATGATCGCCGCGCTCTACCGCGCCTCGCAGGCGGGGGTGCGGGTGGAGCTGATCGTGCGCAGCCTGTGCGCGCTGCGGCCGGGGGTGTGGGGGGTGTCCGACAAGATCCGGGTGATCAGCATCCTGGGCCGGTACCTGGAGCACGCGCGCATCTTCCGCTTCCACAACGGCGGCGACCCCGACTACTACATCGGCTCGGCCGACTGGCGCACGCGCAACCTGAGCCGGCGGGTGGAGCTGGCCTGCCCCGTGCGCGACCCCGCGCACCGCGCGCGGCTCGACGCCATCCTGCGCGAGCAGCTCGACCATCCGCGCGCCTGGGAGCTGGGCTCCGACGGCACCTACTACCAGCGCCCGGAGCGCGCCCCCCGCGACCCCGCGCTTCCCCCGTCGGACCCCGGCCGCAGGGCGTTCATCACCCCCTGAGCAACGCCCGCGCGTGGGCGGGGTACCGACCGAAGAGCGAGAAAGGAATCCGGCCAGATGCGTGGGTTGATCATCGTGGTGCTGTGCGTGCTGAACGCGCTGGTGCTGGTGGGGCAGCTCTGGCCCCAGGGCGCCCCGCCCTTCGCCCGCGACGTGAACGTGCTGGTCCTCGCGGCGAACCTGGTGTTCTTCCTCGCGCTCCTGATTGCGGGCCCGAAGCGGTGACGCCAAGACGGTGAGACCCGGTTGCAGAGATTCGACCGGGATCAACGCGGGCCAGGATCTCACGCAGAGTCATCAGAGTCAGCAGAAACTGCGTTGTTTTTCTGATGACTCTGCTGACTCTGCGTGAGCCCTCCTCTCCTGCCCTGTTCCAGGACGATGCCGGGTGATGGGATATGAGCCCCATTCGTCGCCCCGACCCCGAATCGCCCTGAATCGAATTCGAACCAGCAGGCTGGATGATGGATAGAAGCAACACCCGCCGGCGCGACCGCGACCTCGCGCGTCGCGGCAGGATGGAGCGCAAGCGCCGCATCCGCCGGAGCCGCGCGCTCGCGGTGGTCGCCGTGCTGGCGATGGCCGGCTGCAGCGAGATGCAGGGCGACACGCCGGGCGGCAACGCCGCGGGCGCCGCCGTGCACTGCGACATCGAAACCAAGACCATGGGGCTCGACGACCCGCTCCGCGAGACCAGCGGGCTGGCCGAGAGCCGCAACAAGGCCGGCATCTACTGGTCGCACAACGACTCGGGGCGCTCGCCCGACGTGTTCGCCCTGACGGCCGAGGGACGCTCGCTGGGGCAGGTGACGGTGGCGGGCGCCCGCAACCGCGACTGGGAAGACATCGCCAGCGGCCCCTGCCCCGGCGGCGGGGCGGCGTGCCTCTACCTGGCCGACACGGGGAACAACGACGGCGACCGCACGCACGTGTCGCTGTGGGTGTTCCCCGAGCCCGCCACCACGGCGCGCGCCACGGCGGCGGCGACCGAATACCGCGCCCGCTACCCCGGCGCGCCCACCGACATCGAGTCCATCGCCATCCTCCCCGACGGGCAGGTGTACCTGGTGAGCAAGGGGAGCAACGACCCGGTGGTGCTGTACCGCTGGCCCACGCCGCTGCGGAAGGGCACCGAGGCCACGCTGGAGCGCGTGCGCGAGCTGGCGCCCCGCCCCGCGCAGGTGGGCGACCGCGTGACCGGCGCCAGCGCCACCCCCGACGGGCGGTGGGTGGCGGTGCGCACCTACGCGGCGCTGGCCTTCTACCGCACCGCCGACCTGCTGGGCGGCGGCCGCCCTGCCGCGCAGTTCGACCTCGACAACCTGGCCGAGCCGCAAGGCGAGGCGGTGGCGATGTCGAACGACGGCAACGTGGTGCTCACCAGCGAGGGCGCCGGCCAGGGGATGCCCGGCAACATCTCGCACCTGCGCTGCACCCTCCCGCAGTAGCCAGAACAGCGGACAGATGAATCGCCCGCCGGGCTGGATCCGGCGGGCGATTCTCGTTGCGGCCCAAGCGCTGAATGAAGCTCACGCAGAGCACCAGAGGACGCAGAGAACAGCGAAGGTCCTCTGCGTTCTCTGCTGCTCTGCGTGATCAACATCCCTGGCGGGGCTTCCGGCGTCCAAACCTCCGTTCGCCTCGTCGAGCCTGACGATGGGCGGCCTACTGCTTGAGCGCGGCCACCTGTGAGATGCTCTGCCACAGGGCCGGGTGCTCGAAGGCGATGCCGCCGCCCCCCCGCTTTTCCTGCGACGTGTCGCGGTTGATGTCGGCTACGACGACCCAGCTCGGCGTCTGCGAGCAGGCCCACTTGGCGTGGTCCTGCGTGTAGTGCCATTCGTAGTCCACGCCCAGCGGCTCCAGGTTGATGTAGAGCGTGTCGAGCACCGAGTGGGTGAGGTCGCTGTCCTCCGTGCCGGCCAGCTTGCCCCGCCGCCAGGTCTCCACGTCGAGGTTCACCCCCAGCGCCGGCCCCACCAGGTCGTTCCAGTAGTCGCTGTTCCAGTGCCGGTTCTTGGCGATGCAGCGAAAGGCCTGCCCGCCCCGCGACGTGAACTCCAGGGTCGCGGGGGGCGCCGGGTCCGCCGGGCTCAGCGGCTGCGTCAGCCGGACCAGCGGGGTGCCGGGCGGCACACCGGCCGGCAGGCGCGAGGCGAACACCTGCGGCTCCTGCTGGTCGATCATCTGCCCCGCGATCTGCTGGACCGTCGCGAAGTCCTTGAGGGTGATGCACAGGAACGTCTGCGCGTAGTCCTTCTCGTCCTGCGGAAAGTCGCAGCCGGACGGGGTGGGAAAGCGGGGCGTGGAGTGCAGCAGCCAGAACCCCGAGTCCGTCGCCGGGTCGAACGCCAGCACCCCCTTGGTGTGTCCCAGCTCGCCATTGTCGCTCTTTCCGTCGGAGCGCTCGTCGTTGTAGATGATGTAGCCGGGCGCCCCGTCCGCGCCTCCCGTGAGCGGGTAGATCTGGTGCAGCGTGTCGTACAGGGCGCCACCCGGCGCGTTGATCAGGCTGCTCGACCGGCCCAGGCTGCTGCTTTTGTCGTCGAAGTACAGGTACTCGAAGCCCGTGGACGGCGGCGTGGGGGACGAGCCCGAGGGCGAGCGGGCGTTGCGCGGCAGCTTGTAGGCGAACCACCAGTCCACGGCCTGCCCCGAATCTCCGATGGCGTTGAGCATGATCGACGTCCTTTCCGTTTTCGATAAGAGGTGTGTGTCAGCAGAGCGGGAGAGGGCAGCGGTGGCGCGGTTGGAGCGGCATCAAACGACTGATACAATATGGGGTAGCAGTGTAATCCTCCTTCATCACGACAGCAAGGGTGTCTGGCACCGGGTGAGATCCGGACGCGCTCGTCACACACGGAGGAACGGAGTACAACCGAGGGAACGGAGAACTACGTCGCCAAGTCCGGACGTTCTGTGGCTCGACCAGCATCGCTGATGGTCACACAGAGGCACGGAGAACACAGAGAACTGCGGCGGTTTCTCTGTGCCTCTGTGGCTCTGTGTGACCATCAGCGATCCTGGTCCAGCGACGAATCTCGGGTCCGGTATCACTCGTCCCGCAGCGCCTCGAGCGGGGTGTGGCGGAACACCTCGCGGCTCGCCCACCACCCCACGGCGCCCGCCAGCACCGTCACAGCCAGCGCCAGCACCAGCAGCGGCACCACGGGCACGGCGAACTCCACCTCGAACAGCCACTTCGCCAGCGCCCACCCGGCGCCGGCCGCCAGCCCGATCCCCGCGATGCTGGCCAGCAGCCCCATCGACAGGTACTCGGTGAGGAGGATGGCGCCCACCTGCCCCCGCGTGGCGCCCAGCGTGCGCAGCAGCACGCTCTCGCGGATGCGCTGCAGCCGGCTGGTGAGCACCGCGCCCAGCAGCACGATGAACCCCGTGGCCACGCTGAAGCCGGCCAGGAAGCGGATCACCGCCGCCACGCGCCCCAGCACCTCGTCGATGGCGGCCTGCACCTGCGTCAGGTCCAGCAGCGCCACGTTGGGGTAGCGCGCCACCACGTCGCGCTGCACCCGGGCCCGCGACGCCGCGTCGGGGGTGCGCGCCAGCAGCACCCAGCTGTGCGGCGCGTCCGCCAGCACCGAGGTGGGGAACACGGCGAAGAAGTTGGGCTCCAGCCGCTGCCAGTCCACCTCGCGGATCGAGGTGACGCGCGTGGGGATGCGCACCCCCTGCACGTCCCAGGTGATCACGTCGCCCAGTACCACCCCAAGGTCTTCCACGATCGCCTGGTCGAGCGAAACCTCCGCCGGCCGGTTCCCCGCCGCCCCCCCCCGCCCCGGGCCCCAGAAGCGCCCCTCCAGCATCTTCTCCGACGCG
>DASWMA010000409.1:0-6335 GCA_036399995.1 Longimicrobium sp.
GGGTCGCCGCGCCGTGGAGGAGGGGGAGGAAGATCTCCAGCACCGAGATGTCGAAGGCGTACGTGGTGACCGCCAGCACCCGGTCCGCCGGCTCCATCCCCACCGTGTCGCGCATCGAGCCGAGGAGGTTGACCACGCCGCGGTGCGGAACGGCGACCCCCTTCGGGCGGCCGGTGCTACCGGAGGTGTAGATCACGTACGCCAGGTGGGCCGGCGTGAGCGCGCCGCGCCCCGGATCGGTCTCCGGGTACCGCGCCCACTCCGCGCCCTCCAGGTCGATCACCGGCGCCTTCACGCCCGCGAACAGCGCCTCCACCCCCTCCAGCGAGCGCTGCGTGAGCACGGCCGCGGGCGCGCTGTCGTCAAGGACGTAGCGCAGCCGCTCCGCCGGATACGACGGGTCCAGCGGCACGTACGCCCCGCCCGCCTTCATGACGGCCAGCAGCGCGACGACCATCTCCGCGCTCCGCTCGACGCAGACCGCCACCCTCGCGTCCGGGCCCACCCCCAGCGAGCGGAGGTGGTGCGCGAGACGGTTCGCCCGCCCGTTCAGCTCGGCGTAGGTGAGAGCCTCGCCCTCGAAGACCACCGCCGCCGCGCCGGGCGTGCGCTCCGCCTGGGCCTCGAACAGCTCGTGGATGCACGCGCCGGCCGGGTACTCCGCGTCCGTCGCGTTCCACTCCTCCACCACGCGCGAACGCTCGTCCACCGGCATCAGCGCCAGCCGCTCCAACGGCTGCCGCTCGTCCGCCACCATCGCCTCCAGCACCCGGCGGAGGTAGCCGACGTGCCGCTCCACCGTCGCCCGGTCGAAGAGCGAGGTCGCGTACGTCACGCCTCCCACGATGCGCCCGCCCCGCTCCGACAGGTCGAGCGACAGGTCGAACTTCGCAGACGCTTCCGACGCTTCCGACGCCGATCCCGTCGATCCCGTCGATCCCATCGATCCCGTCGATCCCGCCGAGCCTGCCGAGCCTGCCGAGCCTGCCGAGCCTGCCGAGCCCGCCGATCCCGGCAGCTCCTGCCCGCCACGCGCGGCGTGCCACCCGAACATCACCTGGAACAGCGGTGAGTGCGCCATGCTGCGCGCCGGCTGCACCAGCTCCACCACCTGCTCGAACGGGATGTCCTGGTTCTGCTGCGCCCCCAGCGCCCGCTCCTTCACCCGCGCCAGCACCTCCGCCACGGAGGACGAGCCCGCGAGATCCACGCGCAGCGCCAGCGTGTTCACGAAGAAGCCGATCAGCCCCTCGATCTCGATGCGGCCACGGTTGGCGGTGGGGGTGCCGACGACCACGTCGTGCTGGCCCGACAGCCGGCCCAGCACCGCGGCCCAGCCTGCCAGCACGGTCATGAAGAGCGTGGTGCCGTGGCGCTGGCCCAGCGCCTTCAGCCCGGCCGTCAGCGCCTCGCCCAGCTCCACGGCCACCACCGCGCCCGCATGGTCCTGCCGCGCGGGACGCGGACGATCGGTGGGCAGCTCCAGCAGCTCCGGCGCGCCCGCGAGCGTCTCCTTCCAGTACTCCGTCTGGGCCCGGAGAACCTCTCCCTCCACCCAGCGCCGCTGCCAGGCCGCGTAGTCGGCGTACTGCACCGGCAGCGCGGGAAGGGGGTCGGGCTCGCCGCGGCGGAACGCATCGTGGAGCGCGCTCAGCTCGCGGGTGAACAGCTCCATCGACCAGGCGTCGCTGACGATGTGGTGCATCGTCACCGCCAGGACGTGGCTGTCCGGGACCAGGCGGATCAGCAGGCCGCGGACGAGCGGCCCCCGCTCCAGGTCGAACGGCGCAACCGCCTCCTCGGCCAGCACCCGGCCGAGCTCCGCCGCGGTGTCCGCCTCCCCGCTCAGGTCGTGCTCCCCGAGCTGGAATCCAACATCCGGCGGCGCGATCCGCTGCTCCGCGACCCCGTCCACCGGGGCGAACGTGGTGCGCAGCGCCTCGTGACGCGCGACGATCGCGTCCAGCGCGCGCTGCAGCGCGTTCCGGTCCAGCTCTCCGTGCAGCCGCAGCCGGATGGGGATGTTGTAGGCGCCACCCAGGCCGCCGAGCTGCTCCAGGAACCAGAGCCGCTGCTGGGCGAAGGAGAGCGGGAGCCGGCCGGTCCGCTCCACCGGCTCGATCGGCGGCAGATCGGCCCGCGCCGCCGTTTCCATCTCCCGCGCGAAGTCGGCCAGCACGGGGCGCAGGAACAGGTCGCCCAGGGCGGCCTCCACCCCCAGCGTCTGCCGCACGCGCGAGATCACCCGCACCGCCAGCAGCGAGTGCCCGCCCAGCTCGAAGAAGTGGTCGCGCCGCCCGACGCGGTCGATTCCCAGCACGTCGGACCAGATCTCCGCCAGCGCCTCCTCGACCTCGCCCAGCGGCGCTTCGAGGGCGCGCGCGGCATACGCGTCGCCGTCGGGCGCGGGGAGCGCCTTGCGATCGACCTTCCCGTTCGGCGTCAGCGGCAACGCCTCCAGCCGCACGTACGCCGTGGGAACCATGTACGAGGGGAGAGACGCCGAAAGGTGTGCACGAAGTGCCTCGGCGTCCACCGCGCCGGCCGCCGCATCCGCCGCCGCGCCGACGACGTACGCCACCAGCCGCACGTCACCGGGCACGTGCTCGCGCGCCAGCACCACCGCCTCGCGCACCGCCGGCTGATCCGCGAGCCGCGCCTCGATCTCCCCCAGCTCGATGCGGAAGCCGCGCACCTTCACCTGGAAGTCGGTCCGCCCCAGGAACTCGATCGTTCCGTCCGCGAGCCAGCGTACCCGGTCGCCGGTGCGGTACAGGCGCGCCCCCGCGTCACCCGACAACGGGTCGGCGACGAAGCGCTCCGCCGTCAGCCCGGGGCGCCCCAGGTAGCCACGCACCACCCCCGCGCCCCCGATGTACAGCTCGCCCGCCACCCCCACCGGCACCGGCTCGCCTACCGCGTCCAGGACGTAGACGCGCGTGTTCGCCACCGGCCGCCCCACCGGCACGTGCGCGCCACGGATGGCGTCCGCGGCATCGCCGTGGACCGGCTGGACGGTGGACCAGATGGTGGTCTCCGTCGGCCCGTAGACGTTCCAGAGCGCTGCGACGCGGCTCCGCAGCGCCGACGCCAGCTCCGCCGGGAGCGCTTCGCCGCCGCAGAGCGCGCGCAGCTCCGGCGCGCCCTCCCACCCCGACTGCACCAGCATCCGCCAGGTGGCGGGCGTGGCCTGCATCACCGTGGGCGCGTACGTCTGGATCGCCTGCGCCAGCGCCGTCGGGTCGCCGGCCCGCTCCCGCGGCAGCACGATGGTGCGCGCGCCGTGGAGGAGCGGGAGGAAGATCTCCAGCACCGAGATGTCGAAGGCGTACGTGGTGACTGCCAGCAGGCGATCCGCGGGCTCCATCCCCACGCTTTCGCGGATGGAGCGGAGGAGGTTGACGACGCCGCGGTGCGGCACGGTCACGCCCTTCGGCCGCCCGGTGGAGCCGGAGGTGTACATCACGTAGGCCAGGTGGGCCGCCGTCAGACCGCCGGCGACCGGGTTCCGGTCGGGCTCATCCGCCCACGCGGGCCGTTCGGCGTCGAGCTCCAGCACCGGCACGCCCGCGCTCTCGACCCGGCCGCGCAGCTCCCGCTGCGTGAGGACCGCCGCCGGCGCGCTGTCGGCCAGCACGTACGCGAGCCGCTCGGCCGGATGGCCCGGGTCCAGCGGCACGTAGCCGCCGCCGGCCTTCAGCACGCCGAGGAGGCCAACCACCATCTCCACGCCGCGCTCCACGCAGATCCCCACCCGCACGTCCGGACCCACGCCCCGCTCCCGCAGGTGGTGCGCAAGCCGGTTCGCCCTCGCGTTCAGCTCCGCGTAGGTGAGCTCCTCGCCCTCGAAGACCACCGCCACCGCGCCGGGCGTGCGCTCCGCCTGAGCCTCGAACAGCTCGTGGATGCACGCGCCGGCCGGGTACTCCGCGTCCGTCGCGTTCCACTCCTCCACCACGCGCGAACGCTCGTCCGCCGGCATCAGCGCCAGCCGCTCCAGCGGCTGCCGCTCGTCCGCCACCATCTCCTCCAGCACCCGGCGGAGGTAGCCGACGTGCCGCTCCACCGTCGCCTGGTCGAAGAGCGAGGTCGCGTACGTCACGCCTCCCACGATGCGCCCGTCCCGCTCCGACAGGTCGAACGACAGGTCGAACCTCGCAGCCGCTTCCGACGCCGAACCCGCGGGGCCCGCAGAGCCCGTGGAGCCCGGCGTGAGCCCCGGCAGCTCCACCTCACCGCGCGCGGCGTTCTGCCACGCGAACATCACCTGGAAGAGCGGTGTGTGCGCCATGCTGCGCGCCGGCTGCACCAGCTCCACCACCTGCTCGAACGGGATGTCCTGGTTGAGCTGCGCCCCCAGCGCCCGTTCCTTCACCCGCGCCAGCACCTCCGCCACCGAGGGCGAGCCCCCGAGATCCACGCGCAGCGCCAGCGTGTTCACGAAGAAGCCGATCAGCCCTTCGATCTCGATCCGGCCACGGTTGGCGGTGGGGGTGCCGACGACCACGTCGTGCTGGCCCGACAGCCGGCCCAACACCGCGGCCCAGCCCGCCAGCACGGTCATGAAGAGCGTGGTGCCGTGGCGCTGCGACAGCGCCTTGAGCCCGGCGGTGAGCTCCTCGCCCAGCACCACCCACAGCATGGCCCCGGCATGGTCCTGCTTCGCCGGCCGCGGCCGGTCGGTGGGCAGCTCCAGCAGCTCCGGCGCGCCCGCGAGCGTGGCCGTCCAGTACTCCGCCTGCTCGCGGAGGATGTCGCCCTCCACCCACCGCCGCTGCCAGACCGAGTAGTCGGCGTACTGCACCGGCAACGGGGGAAGCGGGTCCGGCGCGCCGCGGCGGTACGCGGCGTAGAGCGCGGCCAGCTCGCCGGTGAGCACCCCCATCGACCAGGCGTCGCTCACGATGTGGTGCACGGTCAGCCGCAGCAGGTGATCGTCCGGCGCCAGCCGGACGAGCCACCCGCGGATCAGCGGCCCCCGCTCGAGGTCGAAGCGCGTCTCCGCCTCGGCGGCCATCCATCGGCCGAGCTCCGCCCTCGCGTCCGCATGCCCGGCCAGGTCGTACTCCACCAGGTCGAACCGGCTCGCCTCCGCCGGCGCGATCCGCTGCTCGGGAACGCCGTCCACCTCCGCGAAGGTGGTGCGCAGGGCTTCGTGCCGGGCCACGATCCGGTCCAGCGCACGCACCAGCGCCGCGCGGTCCAGCTCGCCGCGCAGACGCTGCCCCTGCGAGATGTGGTAGGTGCTCCCCAGGTCCCCCAGCTGCTCCAGGAACCACATCCGCTGCTGGGCGAACGACAGTGGCACCCGGCCGCCGCGATCGGCGGGCTCGATGGGCGGCAGCTCCGACCGCGCCGCCGTCGCCAGCCCGCGCGCGAAATCGGCCAGCACGGGCCGGGCGAACAGCTCCCCCAGCGCGACCTCCAGCCCCAGCACCTGCCGCACCCGCGAGGTCACCCGCACGGCGATCAGCGAGTGGCCCCCCAGCTCGAAGAAGTGGTCCCAGCGGCCGACCCGCTCCACGCCCAGCACGTCGGACCAGATCTCCGCCAGCGCCTGCTCCATCTCGCCTGCCGGGGCCTCGTAGCCGCGCCGCGCGTAGGCATCCCCTTCCGGCGCGGGGAGGGCCTTGCGATCCAGCTTTCCGTTGGGAGTGAGCGGCAGCGCGTCGAGGCGGACGTACGCCGCCGGCACCATGTACTCCGGCAGCCGCTCGCCCAGGTGGGCGCGCAGCGCGTCGGCCTCCACGGGGGCCGTGGCCACCACGTACGCCACCAGCCGCAGGTCGCCGGGCGCGTCCTCGCGGGCGACCACGACGGCCTCGCGCACCCCCGGGTGCTCCGCCAGCCGTGCCTCGACCTCGCCCAGCTCGATCCGGAAGCCGCGCACCTTCACCTGGAAGTCGGTGCGCCCCAGGAACTCGATCGTTCCATCCGGCCGCCACCGCGCCAGGTCGCCGGTGCGGTACAGCCGCGCCCCCGCGTCACCCGAGAACGGGTCCGCGACGAAGCGCTCCGCCGTCAGTTCCGGACGCCCCAGGTAGCCGCGCACCACCCCCGCGCCCCCGATGTACAGCTCGCCCGCCACGCCCACCGGCACCGGCTCGCCCGCCGCGTCCAATACGTAGACGCGCGTGTTCGCCACCGGCCGCCCCACCGGCACCTGCCCGCCGGGGGTACCGGCAAAATCGCCGCGGACCGGCTCGGCGGTGGACCAGATGGTGGTCTCGGTGGGCCCGTACACGTTCCACAGCGCGCCGACCCGGCTCCGCAGCGCCGACGCCAGCTCCGCCGGAAGCGCTTCGCCGCCGCAGAGCGCCCGCATCCCGTGCGCG